>NZ_PKFA01000021.1:0-145800 GCF_002919275.1 Thermocrispum sp.
CTGCAGCACGTACCGATAGGAGCGCAGCCATCCCGGCTGGCTGTACGACAGGCCGACCTCCTGGCAGAACAGTCGGCCGGGCACCGTCTGTGCACCACGACCGGGCGGTCACCCGACTACCACGACTGGACTGCGGCCCGGGTACTGCGGCCGAGCTGCCGCCCCGCGCACCCGCGGCCGGGCTTGCCGGACCGTGTCCGGACCGTGTGGTCGAACGGGATGGCGGAGGAGCTGCTGGCGCGGCCGTGGTCGGATCGCGGCGTTGCTTGTGGCGGTCGGGCCTACCGGTCGGCGGTTGCCGGAGGGTGCGTTCAGCCGATCCGCTGCCCGCGCACCGTGACCGGCCCGCCGCGCTCGTGCCCGACCGCAGCGGTCACCCCTGGCCGACGTCCGAAGGAGCCCGGTTGCCGCGATGGTTGGTCTCCTCGCTGCCCAGCCGCGGGAACGGTTTGGTGGAGAACACCACTTCGACCGGCACGTCGAAGTACTCGGCGATCTTCAGCGCCAGGTACAGGCTGGGGCTGTATTCGCCGCGCTCCAAATACCCGATCGTCTGGTAGTGGACCTTGAGGGCGTCGGCCAGCTGGCGGCGTGAGATGCCGCGCTCGGCACGGAGCATCGCGATCCGGTTGTAGATCACTTCGCTCATGTCGGGCACACCTCACGCTCGCCTGCTGCCGAATCTGCTCGACTGCTCACCATTCACTGCACACGCTGCAAGGCACGGTCCCGTCGGGCGGCCACCGTCGATCCCGATTCTCGCCTGGCCATCCTGCGCAGCAGGATCGGGGCGAAGATCAGCCCGACGACGATCCACACCCCGAGTACGCCGATCATCTCCGCATACCGCCACGATCCGCCGATCTCCACCGCCGCGGCCGCATCGGGCAGCAGCGCCGACCGCATGCCGAGGCCGAGCCAGTAGATCGGGAACAGCTGGGCGATGAACTGCACCCAGCCGGGCAGCGCGGTGATGGGGTAGAAGACGCCGGAGATCGCCACCAGGCCCAGCAGCGGCAGCATCACCAGGCCCATGTTGCGCGGGTTGTCCGACAGCGAACCGATCATCGCCCCGATCGGCATGGTGGCGATCAGCCCGAGCGCCAGCACCCAGGCCAGCGTCAGCCACGCGTTCAGGCTTTCGATCCGGAACCCGTCCAGCAGGAACAGCCCGGGAATCAACACGATCAGCATGGCGAGCGCGCCGTCGAACGCACCGACGATGATCTTGCCGACCAGGTAACCGAACATGCCGTTGGGCACCGCTTTGGCGCGCAGCAGCGTGCCGTCCTCGCGCTCCACCATCAGCGACGCCGACACGCCGACCAGCCCGGCGAAAGCGACCTGCATGCCCAGCACGCCGGGCATGGCGGCCGAGCCGACGGAGATGTCCGTGCCCGGCAACGTCGAATCCCTCAGGAAGTACATCACGATCAGCGTGATGGTCGGGAAGAACAGCACGTTGAGCAGGTCCGGCCCGCTGGTCAGCATCTGCCTGATCTCCGCCAGGCCACGGCGGATGCCCGCGCGGATCGCCACACCGCTTGCGTTCATCGGGCCCCCTCCTCGTCGATGTCCCGGCCGTGCGGCTCGGCGGCCACGGTCACCTGCTCTTCCCTGCCGAAGAAGACCTGGGCGGCGTCCTCGTCGCCTGCCAGGCCGGATTCCATTCCGTACACCAGTTTCATGTAGGTGTCCTCCAGGCTGGCCCGCCGGACCTCCAGGTCCTGCACGGCCGAGCCGTGCTCGGTGAGCAGTCTGCGGACGAACGTGGTGGCGTCGTCGGTGGAGTGCACGTGACGTTCGGTGCCGATGCTCCACCGCACCTCGGCCTTGGTGGACACCATCCGCGACAGCGCGTCCGCGGAACCGTCCGCGATGATGCGCCCGCCTGCGAGCACCAGGATCCGGTCGGCCAGCTTTTCCGCCTCGTCCAGGTCGTGCGTGGTCAGCAACACGGTGATGTTCTCGTCCGCCAAGCGGTGCACCAGGTCGTGGAACTCGCGCCTGGCATGGGGATCGAACCCGGCCGTGGGCTCGTCCAGGAACAGCACCTCCGGCTTGCCGACGATCCCGATCGCCACGTCCAGCCTGCGGCGCTGGCCGCCGGACAACCGCATCACCCGCTTGTCGGCGTGCTCGGACAGGCCGACCGCCTCGATCAGCTCGTCGGTGTTCCACGGCCGGCGGATCGCCTCCGTCGAGTACGGGGTGTAGAACGAGCCGAGATGGTGCAGCAGCTCGCGCACCCGCCATTTGCCGTGGTCGCGCCAGGACTGCAGGACGATGCCGAGGCGCGCCCGCCAAGCCTCGTTGCCGTGCGCCGGGTCGGTGCCCAGCACCGACACCGAACCGCCGGAGCGCATCCGGAAGCCTTCCAGGATCTCGATCGTGGTGGTCTTGCCCGCACCGTTCGGGCCGAGCAGTGCCAGCACCTCCCCCCGCTCAGCGCTGAACGTGACCCCCTTGAGCACGTCGTTCGTGCCGTAACGCATGTGCAGGTCCCGGACGTCGATGACGGTGTCGGGTCCGGGATCCGCCAACCCCCCGACCTCGGTTGCCGTCTGGGTGGCAGAAGCCGAGGTTCCTCCCTTGTCGACCTCAGTCATGCGACGAAATGTAGCACATGTACTACATCAAGTTGAATCTATATTGCTGAACATCGCTCAGGTATGATAAATGGTTGGGCACCTACTACGTCCGTGAGCTGCCATAGGTCGTGCCGGGACGGCCGTCCAGTGGCCTGGAGCCCGGTGCTGTCGGCAGGAGCGACCTTGCTGTGCGGGCGAGGCAACGGGGGTGCCCCGGCGGCCACGTGGACGGCCTTCCCGACCTGCTGTGCGGGCGAGACAACGGGAAGAACGTGGCCCGGCAGCTCGGTGTCCGAGCCGATGTCAGACGACCGGCCTGCCGGTGCGCAGGCGCCGCCTGGTGTCCCAGCGGATCACGTTGAACGGGAATTCCCGGAGCGGTCGCGGCAGCACCCGGTTCACCTTGCCCAGCATCTGGATGACGCGGTCGAACCGCCGTTGCTGCCGCTCGGACCACGACACCCCGAGCTCGTCCCGGAACTCGGGATAGAGGAAGCCGATGGCCATGAACTCCATCACCGGGCCGAGCAGCCACTGCAGCGGCTTCGGCAGAAACGTGCCACGCGCGAAGCCACGCAGATAGCTGCGCGTGTCGTCGTCCATCTCGATCTTTGTGACCTCGCGCCGCCAGTACTCCTCGAAGGCGGCACGGTCCGCGGGCCATTGCTCTTCGCGGACTTGCAGCGTGGTGGCGTAGCGGCGGGCGTCCTGGTACAGCTCTTCCCGGGTGCGCTCGTCCGGCTCTCCCCACAGCAAGCGGCAGGTGTCTTCGGTGCCGCGGTAGATGCAGGCGGCGACCCACAGCTGCAGCTCCGGGTCCATCGCGTGGTACTGCACCGGGCTGTCCGGTCGTGAGCGCACTCGGGCGTGCACCCGGTTGATCTGGCGGCGGATCTCCTTGCGTTCCTCCGGTGTGCCGTCGACGGCCATCACCAGATACATCAGCGTGGTGCGGGTGCGCTTGAGCGGGTGGCGGTACAGGTTGCCGGATTCCACCGGGCTGTGCACCACGCCGTGCCCGACGGGGAGGCGGGCCAGCTGCATGATCACGTTCGCGCCACCGGCGAGCAGGGCGAGGCCGGTGAGCCTGTCGCGGATCCTGGCCGGCTCAGCCACCGTCACCTCGCCTCTCGGAGACTCTCCGCCATGCGGCTCACGGCGGATTCATGACACCAGGTGACCACAACCGTTGTCAATTGGGCGCTCAGAACGACAGCAGCACCAGCGTGCCCAACGTGGCGGTTTCCACGCAGGCCCCCAGCACGTCCCCGGTGACGCCGCCGAACCGGTGCACGCACCTGGCGAGCAGGGTGAGGGCGCATGCCGCTCCGACCACGACGGCCAGCCCGGCACGCCACGGCGGTAGGGGAGTCGGCAGGCTCGCCGCCGCGACGAGAGCGACACCGGCCAGCAGTGTCGTCACCGCGGCGAGCCGGCCGACCGTCCCGGCGACGGTCGCGCCGAGCCCTTCGGGGCGAGCCGACGGCACGCCCCGTGCACAGCACAGCGCCAGCACCAGTCGTCCGGCCAGCATGCCGACGGCCACCGCGAACGGACCGTGCCCCGCCGCGATCGCGCCGGTGATGGCGGCAGCTTGGCCGCCGAGCACGAGGACGACGGCCACGACTCCGCTCGGGCCGGTGTCTCCGCTGCGTATGACCGTCAACGCTCGCTCCCGGTCGTAGCCGGCGCTCAGGCCGTCGGCGGTGTCGGCGAGACCGTCCCAGTGCAGACCCCGGGTGCCGAGAGCGCCGGTACCGATGCACAGCAACGCGGTGAGCAGAGCGGGCAGCCCAAGCGCTTCACCGGCTGCCGCAACGCCCGCGGCCAGCACCGCCAACGGCAGCACGGCAACGGGGGCAAGCACCATTGCGGCGCCCGCGACGCGGCGGTCGACGACGCTCGGAGCGGGAACGGGGAGCGCGGTCAGCGTGCCGACGGACAACAACAGGGCGTTCACGATGGCTCAGCGGGGCGTCCCGCCGTCCGGCGGGACGACTTCGGACAGCAGACCCATGTCGCTGATGACCGCGCGGGCGGCGCGCAGGAACGGGATCGCCTGCACGGCGCCGCTCCCTTCGCCCAGCCGCATGCCCAGGTCGACGATCGGCTGCAAGCCCAGCGCCTTGAGGGCGAACTCCTGCGCCGGCTCGGTCGATCGGTGCCCGGACAACCACCAGGCGGCCGCACCCGGCGCGATCTCCGCGGCGACCAGCGCGGCGGCCGTGGTGAAGACGCCGTCGAGCACGACCGGTGTCCTGCGTGCGGCGGCTTCCACGACGAATCCCGCCGTTGCCGCAGCGCACGCGCTGCCAAGCACGGTGAGCAGGGAGAACGGGTCGGTGATGCGCGCCTCTGCGCGGTCCAGTGCCGCCTTGACCACGGCTGTCTTGTGCGCACGTGTCGCCGGGTCGATGCCGGTGCCGCCACCGACGACCTCTTCGGCAGGCAAGCCGAGGTGCGCGGCCACCAGCGCGGACGCGATGGTGGTGTTGCCGATCCCCATGTCGCCCGGGATCAACAGCCGGGCACCCGCGGCGATTTCCGCCCGTGCGACGGCCTGGCCTTCGCGGAACGCGCGCGCCGTCTGCTCGGGGCTGAGCGCATCCGTGGTGTCGATCGAGCCCGAACCCCGGCAGACCTTGTGCGCCAGGATTTCCGGTGGCATGTCCGTCAGATCGGCGTCGACACCGATGTCCACGACCCGCACCTGCGCTCCCACCTGGCGAGCCAGCACGTTCACGCCACCCTTGCCGCTGTGGAAGACCCGCACCATGGCCGCGGTGACGTCGCGCGGATAGGCCGACACCCCGTTGTGACTGACGCCGTGATCACCGGCGAACACCACCACGTGCACCGGGTCGACCGGGCCGGGCGGGACGCTGCCGTGTCTGCCCGAGAGCCACGCGGCCAGCTCTTCCAGCCTGCCCAGCGACCCTTTCGGTTTCACCAGGCTGTCCAGGACGTCCCGCGCGCGCCGCTCGGCGTCCTGGTCCGGGGCCGGGATGGTGGGGATGCCGGGAACGATCACGGCGCCTCCAATCGGATCGGGCGGCCCGCCACCATGAGCAGTACCGCGTCGGACTCGCTGGCCATGCGGCTGTTCAGCACACCGAGTTCGTCCCGGAACAACCGCCCGGACGGGGTGCTCGGCACGATGCCGCTGCCCACTTCGTTGCTGACCGCGACGACGGGAACGCGCGCGGCTCGCCAGGCCTGCACCAGCTCCTCGACCTCGTGCTCCAGCCGCTCTTTCCACCCTGGTGCGGCGTCCCATGCGCCGGCCTCGTCGCAGATCCGGGCGAGCCAGGTGGCCAGGCAGTCGATCAGTACCGGGGCGTCGGCCGCGCGCAGGGCGGCGGCGATGTGGATCGTCTCGACCGTCTCCCAATGAGCGGCCCGGCGCTCGCGATGGCGCCGGATGCGCTCGGCCCACTCCTCGTCGTCGCCCGGCGGTGCCCCGGTCGCCAGATAGATCACCCGGCGCCTGCCGGCGAGCAGCTGCTCCGCGTACGAGGACTTGCCCGAGCGGGCGCCGCCGAGGATCAAAGTGCGCCGCGGAGGAGCCAGCTGAGCAGCAAGACCGTCGAGCACGTGCGCGCCGCGCCGGACGACGGCGGCCAGTGCCGCGCGCAGGATGGACGTCACGCGGTCATTGTGGCAGCGGTGCGGTGGCCGGGAAATGTGAGTTTCCGGGCAGAACGCCGTTCGGTGCGGCGTTGCTCGGCTAGCGTCCGGGGGTCATGAGCGAAGCGCGACGGCAGCCGGGGAAAGGCCTGCTGGTGGCCGGAACCACCTCGGACGCGGGCAAGAGCCTGGTCACGGCCGGCTTGTGCCGGGCGCTGGCCAGGCGAGGCGTCTCGGTCGCCCCGTTCAAGGCGCAGAACATGTCGAACAACTCGATGGTCTGTGCCGACGGCGCGGAGATCGGCCGTGCGCAGTGGCTGCAGGCCCGCGCCGCGGGGGTCGAACCGGAAGCGGCGATGAACCCGGTGCTGCTCAAACCGGGCAGCGACCTGCGCAGTCACGTGGTGATGATGGGCAAGCCGTTCGGCACGCTCCAGGCGGGGGAGTTCGCCGTCGGGCGGCACGAGCTCGCCCGGCACGCCTTCGCCGCGCTGGAGGACCTGCGGCGGCGTTTCGACGTGGTGATCTGCGAGGGCGCGGGCAGCCCCGCGGAGATCAACCTGCGTGCGGGCGACTACGTCAACCTCGGGCTGGCCCGCGCCGCGGGTCTCCCGGTCGTGGTGGTGGGCGACATCGATCGTGGCGGGGTCTTCGCCGCCATGTACGGCACGCTGGCGCTGCTCGACCCCGGCGATCAAGCCGTGATCGCCGGCTGGGTGGTGAACAAGTTCCGGGGCGACCGCGGCCTGCTGGAGCCGGGCCTGCGCGAGCTGGAGAAGCGGACCGGCCGCCCGGTGCTCGGCGTGCTGCCCTGGCTGCCGGGGGTCTGGATCGACTCCGAGGACACGCTCCCGGTCACGGCGTGGCGGGACAGCCGATCGGCGACCGGGCTCACCGTCGCCGTCGTCCGCCTGCCCAGGATCTCCAACGCGACCGATGTCGATGCGCTGGCCGCCGAACCGGGGGTGAGCGTGACCGCGACCGCCGATCCGGCTGCGGTTCTCGCCGCCGACCTCGTGGTCCTTCCCGGGTCGCGAGCCACCGTCAGCGACCTGGCCTGGCTGCGCGACCGGGGACTGGCGGCGGCGCTGCAGGCCCGGGCCCGGTCCGGCAGGCCGATCCTGGGCATCTGCGGTGGCTACCAGATGCTGGCCGAGCAGATCGACGACCGGTGGGAGTCGGCCGCCGGAACCGTCGAGGGACTCGGGTTGCTTCCGGCGCGGGTGGTGTTCGCCGAGGAGAAGGTGCTGGGACGGCCGCACGGAACGTGGCGAGGGCACGAGGTCACCGGTTACGAGATTCACCACGGCACCGTGTCGGTGACGGGGGAGGCCGAGCCGTTTCTGGACGGCTGCCGGCTGGGCGCGGTCTGGGGGACCATGTGGCACGGCGCGTTCGACAACGACGGATTCCGGCGGGCATGGCTGGCCGAAGTCGCCGCGCAGTCCGGGGTCGAATGGCAACCGGACGCGGCGGCACCGGGGTTCGCCGATCTCCGCGAGCGGATGCTGGACCGGGTGGCCGATGCCGTGGCGGAGCACGTCGATCTCGATGCGGTGACCCGATTGATGGACGCCGGCCCCGGGCGGTTGCCCACGCTGGTGCCGCGGTTGGCGTGAGCGCGGGGACAGACGCCGTCCCTCGGCCGAGCCGGGGACCGCGCGGCGTGCATACTGGGCGCGGGGTTGGAGACCGACCGAGGAAGGACTCACCAGCGTGCAGCAGCAGGTGCCGGATCACGTGGCCGAAGCCGTCGAGCAGTGCGCCAAGGCAGCCAAGCAAGCCGCGCCGTCGCTGGCCGCCGCCTCCGACAAGGCGATCGACGCGGCGTTGAGTGCGATGGCCGGCCGGCTGGAGTCGGCGCGCGAGGAGGTGCTGGCCGCCAACGCCGAGGACGTCGCCAAGGCCAAGGCGGACGGGATGAGCGCGGGCCTGCTCGACCGGCTCACGGTCACCGAGCAACGGCTGGCCGGCATGGTCGAGCAGCTGAAGCTGCTGTCGACCACCCCGCACTTGGAGCGCGAGATTCCGGTGAAGGAGCTGAACGGCGGGCTGCGGCTCATCGAGCGCCGTCGGCCGGTCGGGGTCATCGGCGCGAACTACGAGGCGCGGCCGAACGTGACCGTCGACATCGCCTCGCAGCTGGTGAAGTCGCGCAACGGTGGTGTCCTGCGCACCGGTGGGGCGGCGCTGGCGTCGGCGAAGAAGCTGATGGAGGTCGTCATCGCCCCCGGCCTGGCCGACGCGGGCATCGACCCGGACGTCGTGCAGTTGGTGCCGGTACCCGAGCGGGAAGCGGCCTTCGCGCTGGTGGGCCTGCCTGCGCTGGTGCCGCTGGTGATCCTGCGGGGCAGCGGCGACAGCACCCGCGCACTGGCCCGCGCCGCGGCCGCCAAGGACGTGCGGACCCTGGCGCACGCCGACGGTGGCGGAGTGCTGTTCGTCGAGCGCAGCGCCGATCTGAGCAAGCTGCACGACCTGGTGTTCGAGAGCCTGGACCGGCTCGGCGTCTGCAACCGGTTGAACCTGCTGCTCATCGACGAGCCGATCTACGACAAGGCGTGGGAGGTCGTCTCGCAGGCGCTCGAGAAGCGGGGTGTGCGGCCGTCCCTGCCGCCGTACGACCACCCGATCGGCTACGAGTGGGCGCTGGATTCCGAGCGCGAGGCCACGGTGACCGTGGCCAAGGTCGACGGGGTGGACGCCGCGGTGGCGATCGCCAATGACGAGACCTCCGGGCTGGCCGCGGGGATCGCGACCGAGGACGCCGACGCGGCGGCGCGCTTCCTGGACGGCTACACCGGCACCGGGGTGTTCTGGAACGCGACGACGCGCCTGCTGGACGGCTTCAAGCTGCTGGCCGTGCCGGAGACCGGGATCAACCTGGACCGGGTGCCCGGGCCGCGCGGTCCGGTGACCTACCAGGACCTGTACGTGCGGCAGTACGCCGTGGTGCCCGCCTGACCGGCCGGCCTGCGTCGGCTGACCGGCCGGCTTGCGTCGGCTGACCGGCGGGCTTGCGTCGGCTGACCGGCCGGCTTGCGTCTGCGGGTGTGGTCAGGTGGTGTGCACGATCAGCACGTCGATGCCAGCTTTGCGGGCCACCTCGGAGGGAACCGAGCCGAGAATGCGCCCGGCGAGGGTGTTCAACCCGCGGTTGCCGACCACCAGCAGATCCGCGGAGTGCTCCTTGACCACGCGCAGCAGCGTGGCGACCGGCTCACCTTCCACCGCCACGGTCTCCACGTCCCGGGCGCCCTGAGCCGCCGCTCGCTCCCGCGCGGTGTGCAGGGTCTCGTCGGCCGGAGCCGAACCGACGACCTGGTAGGCCTCGTCACGCAGGATGTCCTGGGCTTTGTCGACCACCTCTTTGCTGGCGGGATAGTAGGCGCAGGCGACGACCAGTTTCGCCTGCGCGGCGGCGGCCACCTGGGCGGCGCGATCGACGGCGGCGTACGAGGACTCCGACCCGTCAGTGCCGACGACGACGGTTCGGTAAGCGGTCATGGTGGCTCCTTTGTGTCCGTGACGCCTCTGCGGCACGCGCTGAAGACTAGCGATGCGCGCTGCCGTATGCAGATCAACAACGAGCGTTCGGGTGTCAGGTTTCGGTCGGTGCCAGGATTGCCCGGCTCGTGTGACCACCGCGACGTGCTCCGGCCCGGGACACGCGCTCCGGGGCCGGTAGGGCGAGGGCGACCTGGCCGGAATGGACCAATTGAGGACGTGCGGGCCTCCGAGGCGTCGTCGCAGCCCCGCTTCGGCTTTGCTTTCGGCTGCCGGCCGGCGACGGGTGACGACCCCGAATCCGATGACTCGGCAGCGGCCGCCGGGGCAGGTCTCAGTTGGCCCCGTCGGCCTGCTGCACGACCGGCTTGAGCGCCTTGACCGTGTCCATCTCTGCGGTGGACTTCGCCGCCTTGCCGGCGCCCGTCGCGTCGTTGGCGTCCTTGCCCTTGCCCTCGACCTTGCCGTCCTGCTTCGCCGTGCTCTGCTCGGTCACCGACGTCGCCTCGGCGAGCAGGCCGTCGGCCTCGGTGATGGCCGTGCGGGCCGCGTTGATCTGGGCCGCGATGCGGGCGCGCAGCCGGCGCAGCGCCTCGACGCGCTCGGCGGCGTAGTTGATGCGGTGGTTGGCCAGTTCGGTCGCCTCCCGCACCCGCCGCTCGGCTTCGCTGGCCGCTTCGGCCAGCCGGGCGTTCGCCTCGGTGATCGCGTCCTGCTTGCGCCGGTTGGCCTCCTCGATCGACTCGCGACGCTGCTTGGCGATCAGCTCCTGGTGCTCGGCCAGCTCCCGGGCGATCCGCTCCTTGTGCTCGGACAGCTCGCGAGCGATCCGCTCCCTGGTCGCCTTGGCCTCCTCGGCGGCTTCCCGCAGCCGCTTCTCCGCCTCGGCCTTGCTCTGTGCCTCCTGCTCGGCCAGCTGCTTCATCGCCTCGGCGCGCCGGGTCGCCATGGCGATGTCGAAGTCCTCCTCGATCTTGGTGCGGCGCTCGGCGGCCGCCTTGTCCAGCCGCTGCCGTTCCTGCTCGGCCTTGGCCAGCAGCTCCTCGGCCTCCTTGCGCGCCTGCTCCATCGTCGTGCGATGTTCTTCCTCCATCGCCTGACGGCGCTTGTCCAGCTCGGCGAGCTGCTGGTCGTAACGCGCGCGCAGGGCGCTGGCGTCGGCTTCCGCCTTCGCCCGGATGTGCGCCGCTTCGGCTTCGGCGCGGGCCTTCGTCTCGGACGCCTCGTCCTGGGCCAGCTTCAGCATCCGCTGCAGCCGCTCGGACAGGCCCTCCATCGTGGTGGGTGGCTGGGAGAGCCGGTTGACCTTCTCGCGCAGCTCGTCGATCTCCGAGCGCGCCTCCTCCAGCTGCCTGGCCAGGTCGCTGGCCTGCTGGATGGCCGCGTCGCGGTCCGAGGTGAGCATCTTCAGGTCCGCGTCGAGGCGTTCCAGGTGCTCGTTGACTTGGTTAGGGCTGTATCCGCGTCGTACGACATCGAAGCCGGCACCCAGCGGTACCAGATCCCCGTCCTCGCCGAAGTTCATGGCTGCCAACGTTACCCGTTCGTGTTCGATCTTCCGTGCCGGTCGGCCGGGACGACGCGGCTGTCGGCGTGTCGCCCCGTGCGCACCGGCCCCGGAAGACGATTATCCCGGGCGGCTCACCGGCCGCGGAACCGGTTGATGGCGTCGATGTGCTTGGCCCGCAGTTCCTCGTCGCGCACGCCGAGCCCTTCCTGCGGCGCCAGGCACAGCACGCCCACCTTGCCCTGGTGGACGTTGCGGTGGACGTCCAGCGCGGCCTGGCCGGTCTCCTCCAGCCGGTAGGTCTTCGACAGCGTCGGATGGATCATGCCCTTGCTGATCAACCGGTTCGCCTCCCACGACTCGCGGTAGTTGGCGAAGTGCGAACCGATGATCCGCTTGAGGTTCATCCACAGGTACCGGTTGTCGTACTCGTGCATGTAGCCGCTGGTGGCCGCGCACGTCACGATCGTGCCGCCGCGCCGCGCGACGTAGACCGACGCGCCGAAGGTCTCCCGGCCCGGGTGCTCGAACACGATGTCCGGGTCCTCGCCCCCGGTCAGCTCGCGGATCTTCTTGCCGAACCGGTTCCACTCCTTCGGGTCCTGCTCGGTCTCCGACTTCCAGAACCGGTAGCCCTCGCCGGTGGCCTCGCTGCGGTCGATCACCAGCTCGGCGCCCATCTTGCGGCAGATCTCCGCCTTCTCCGGGCTGGACACCACGCACACCGGGATGGCCCCGCCGTTGAGCGCGTACTGGGTGGCGTACGACCCGAGCCCGCCGGAGGCGCCCCAGATCAGCACGACGTCGCCCTGCTTCATGTTCGCACCGTTGGCCGACACCAGCTGGCGGTACGCGGTGGAATTGACCAGCCCCGGGCAGGCGGCCTCCTCCCAGGTGAGATGCCGCGGCTTCGGCATCAGCTGGTTGGCCTTGACCAGCGCGATCTCGGCCAGGCCGCCGAAGTTGGTCTCGAAGCCCCAGATGCGCTGCTCGGTGTCGAGCATGGTGTCGTTGTGCCCGTCCGGGCCCTCCAGCTCCACGCTCAGGCAGTGCGCCACCACTTCGTCGCCCGGCTTCCACCGGTGCACGCCCGGCCCGGTGCGCAGCACCACGCCCGCCAGGTCCGACCCCACGACGTGGTACGGCAGGTCGTGCCGCTTGGCCAGCGGCGACACCTTGCCGTAGCGCTCGAGGAACTTGAACGTCGGGATCGGCTCGAAGATCGAGCTCCACACCGTGTTGTAGTTGATCGCGCTGGCCATCACCGCGACCAGCGCCTCACCCGGCCCCAGCTCCGGCGTGGGGACCTCGTCCAGGTGCAGCGACTTGCGCGGGTCCTTCTCCTTGGTCGGCACGCCCTGGAACATGTCCACTTCGTCGGCGTGCAACGTGACCGCCCGATAGCTCTCGGGTACCGGCAGCGAGCCGACAGCGTCGAGATTGTCGCTCAGGATTGCGTCCAGGATCTGCTGCACCATTGTCGCGACCTCCGTGCGCTCGGCCTGCGGGTGACCAGTTGCCCGGATTGAACCACGTCACAGGAAAAGTTACTCACAAGTAGCGAGCCATCTCACGTTCCCGCGCACGCGCCGTCACCCGGCGTCGCGAGCGGGTTCGACCAGCTCGATCAGCACGCCACCGGCGTCTTTCGGGTGCACGAAATTCACCCGGGAGTTGGCGGTCCCGCGCTTGGCCTCCTCGTAGAGGACCCGGCGCCCGTTGGCGCGCAGCACCTCGGTGACCTTGTCGATGTCGCTCACCCGGAACGCCAGCTGCTGCAGGCCAGGGCCGTTGCGGTCGATGAACTTGGCGATGGTGGACCGCTCGTTCAGCGGGGCGAGCAGCTGGACGGCCGTCCCGTGCCCGCCGTCGCCGGGTGCGTGCAGCATCGCCTCACGCACCCCTTGCTCCTCGTTGACCTCGACGTGGGTGGCCTCCAAACCGAAGTTGGCGCGGTAGAACTCGATCGCGGCATCCAGGTCCGGCACCGCGACCCCCACGTGGTCGATCGCGGTGACGAGGTGCTGCACGGGCTGCATGACGTCGTTCATGGCAGCAGCGTAGGTCACGGCGGCCGTCGCAGAGCAGCGCTGCAGAGTAGGTCACAGCTGCTACTGCGCAGTAGCGAGCGGCGGTAAGGTCCCCGACAGGACGACGTCGTCGAAGGCTTGGAGGCTCACGGTGTCTGGTTCGGTCATTGTCGGCGCTGCTCGAACCCCGATCGGTCGCCTGCTCGGCTCGTTGAAGGACTTCTCCGCCGCGCAGCTCGGCGGCATCGCCATCAAGAAGGCGCTCGAGCAAGCGGGCGTGGCGCCCGAGCAGGTGCAGTACACGATCATGGGCCAGGTGCTCACCGCGGGTGCGGGCCAGATCCCGGCCAGGCAGGCGGCGGTGGCCGCAGGCATCCCGATGGACGTGCCCGCGCTGACCATCAACAAGGTGTGCCTGTCCGGCATCGATGCGATCGCGCTGGCCGACCAGCTCATCCGCGCCGGCGAGTTCGACGTCGTGGTGGCCGGCGGGCAGGAGTCGATGACCCAGGCTCCGCACCTGCTGCCCAAGTCGCGCTCCGGCTTCAAGTACGGCGACACCACGCTGGTCGACCACATGGCCTACGACGGCCTGTTCTGCGCGTTCGACCAGGTCGCCATGGGCGCCAGCACGGAGAAGTACAACTCCCGCTACGGCCTGACCCGCGAGGAGCAGGACGCGTTCGCGGCCGCCTCGCACCAGAAGGCCGCCGCGGCGATCGCCGAAGGCCGATTCGACGCCGAGATCGCGCCGGTGGAGATCCCGCAGCGCAAGGGCGACCCGGTGATCTTCCGCGCCGACGAGGGCGTGCGGCCGGACACCACCGTCGAGACGCTGGCCAAGCTGCGTCCGGCGTTCGCCTCCGACGGCACGATCACCGCCGGTTCGGCGTCGCAGATCTCCGACGGAGCCGCGGCCGTCGTCGTGATGAGCAAGGCCAAGGCCGAGGAACTGGGTGTGCAGCCGCTGGCCGAGATCGGCGCGCACGGCGTCGTCGCGGGTCCGGACGCCTCGCTGCACGAGCAGCCGTCCAACGCGATCAAGGCCGCGCTGGCCAAGGAGGGCATCGGCGTCGACGACCTGGACCTGGTCGAGATCAACGAGGCGTTCGCCGCCGTCGGTGTGGTGTCCACCAGGAAGCTCGGCGTGCCGGAGGAGAAGGTCAACGTCAACGGTGGTGCGATCGCGCTCGGCCACCCGATCGGCGCGTCGGGCGCTCGGCTGGTGGTGCACCTGGTGCACGAGCTGCGCAGGCGCGGCGGCGGCGTCGGCGTCGGCGCGCTGTGCGGCGGCGGTGGTCAGGGTGACGCGCTGCTGGTGAAGGTTCCGCGGTCGTGATGCGCCCGGAGCTCTGGGCTCACCAGGCGTGATCCCGCAGTTCGACGTCGGCGAGCTGGTCGACCGCGCGCGAGCCGGGCAGCCGCGTGCCGTCTCCCGCTTGCTGTCCCTGGTGGAGGACGACCACCCACGGTTGTCCGAGGTCGTCCGCGCGTTGACCCCGTACACGGGCAACGCGCAGGTCATTGGGCTCACCGGTCCGCCGGGGGTGGGCAAGTCCACGTCCACGTCGATGCTCCTGGGCGCCTTGCGCGAGCAGGGCAAGCGCGTGGGCGTGCTGGCGATCGACCCGTCGTCGCCGTTCTCCGGCGGCGCGCTGCTCGGTGACCGCATCCGGATGACCGAGCACGCCACCGACCCCGGTGTCTTCATCCGCTCGCTGGCCACCCGCGGGCAGCTCGGCGGGCTGTCCTGGTCGACGCCGCAGGCGGTGCGCGTGCTCGACGCCGCCGGGTTCGACGTGGTGCTGATCGAAACCGTCGGCGTGGGGCAGTCCGAGGTGGACATCGTCCGGCTGGCCGACACCGTGGTGGTGCTGCTTGCGCCGGGTGCCGGGGACGGTATCCAGGCGGTCAAGGCGGGCGTGCTGGAGATCGCCGACGTGTTCGTGGTGAACAAGGCCGACCGTGACGGCGCCGAGACCACCGTCCGGGAGCTGAAGACCATGATCGCGCTGAGCCGCCGCGAGCTACGGGGCAAAAGGTGGCGGCAGCCGATCGTGCGCACCGTGGCGGCGCGCAAGCAAGGCGCCGAGGACGTCCTGCAGGCGATCGGGCAGCACCGTGCGTGGTTGGAGTCGGAGGGCGAGCTGGCGCGGCGGCGGCTGACCAGGGCCCGCACCGAGGTGGAGACCATCGCGCTCAGCCGGCTGCGTACCGAGCTCGCCGACCTGCGCGGTGGGGAAACGCTCGAGGTGCTGACCAAGCGCGTGGTGGATCGGGAACTGGATCCGTTCGCCGCCGCGGACGAGCTGATCCGCACCCTGCGCCGGTGAACCCCTGCCGGTCACGGCGGGACGCCCAAGACGGCTTGTCCGGCCCCCGAGTGCCCCCGCACCGGTTCGAAAGTGCCCTTCCATGCCGAGCCGCCCCGCACCGTGGTGGGAGACGGGGCGGGTTCGGGTAGAAAGATCGGGTGACCGCTCAGGATCTGTTGGACCTGCACGTGCCCGGCACCCCGCTGGTGCTGCCGAACATCTGGGACGCCGACACCGCCCGCCTGGTCGTGGCGGCGGGATTTCCGGCCGTTGCCACCAGCTCGGTCGCGGTGGCAGGCACGCTCGGTTACGGCGACGGGGAAGAGGCCACCGCCGCCGAGATGTTCGCCGCCGCGGCGCGCATCACCGCCGCGGTCGACGTGCCGGTGACCGTGGACGCCGAGTCCGGCTATGGCCTGCCGCCCGGTGCGCTGGCGGAGATGCTGCTGGAGATCGAGGCGGCGGGATGCAACGTGGAGGACACCGATCAGCAGTCCGGGCGCAGGCGCACGCCGAGCGAGCAGGCCGGCTTCATCGCCCAGCTGCGCGAACACGCCGATGACGCCCTGATCGTCAACGCGCGCATCGACTCGTTCCTGTCCGCGTCCTCGGCGGAAGCGGAGCGCGCGGCGCTGCCGGACGCGATCGAACGGGCCCGGGCGTATCTCGACGCCGGCGCCCACTGCGTGTATCCGATTCACGTGCGGTCGGCGGACGTGCTGGAGGAATTCGTCGCCGCGGTGGCTCCCGCGCCGGTGAACGCCACCTACCTGCCCGGCGGTCCGGACCTGACGCAGCTGGCCGGGATCGGGGTGGCCCGGATCTCGCTGGGCGGCGGGCTGTGGCAGGCCGCGCGCCGCTGGCTGGCCGATGCGCTGGCCGAGGTGGCGGCGGGGAAGGCGCCGTACTGACCGTGGGCGCAAGCTGGTCAGTGCGGGTCGACCTTGATGGTGATGACCGTCCAGGCGCCCAGGTAGAGCCGGTCGCCGTGGCGCAGCCGATGCGGGACGTTCGCGGGCAGCGGATACGGCTGGTCGTTGAGCATGGTGCCGTTCGTCGAGCCCACGTCCACGACGCTCCAGGTGTGGTCGCTGTTGGGCACGAACACGGCGTGCAGATGGGACACGCCGTAGTCCTCCGGCGGCCCGGTCAGGTCGATGTCCGGCTTGATCTTCCGCGAGCGGCTGCGCCGCCCGACGCTCATCTGGTCACCGCGCAGCACGTAGCGCCGGTCCTGCCAGCTGCTCGGGAACTCGCCGGGTGCGGAGCCGTTGCCCGCCGCCGTCACCGCTTCGAAATGCGCCCGATCGGCACTGACCACGGCCGTCCAGGTGGCCCTCGGCGGCTCCGGGAGCGGTGTGACGTGCACCGGCCGTTGCTCCGGCACCGGCGGGGGAGCGCCGGGCAGGGAGTCGGTGCCGCACGCTTCGCAGAACCGCCCCTGCAGCTGAGCACCGCACGCCGGGCACTTCGCCAAGCTCGGCACCGGCGAGGTCGGCTTCGACGCATGGAGCGAGAGCCCGCAGACGTCGCAGTAGTCGACGTCTGCGGTTTGATGCCCGCCAGGGCACCTCGGCATCGCACTCACCCTTTCAGAGTCCGGTGCGTCGCGAGACCCTCTTGGTCACCGTCGACCGGGTGTCCAACGTCATCTCGTCGATGGCCGAGACTCGACTCTTCAGGCGCACGGTGCCCTGCACCGCGTCTTCCACTTCCACCACGCCCGCCAGCAGGTTCACGGCGTCTTCGTGCCCGGATTGTGTGGCCAAGGCCACAGCGCGGCCGAGCTTCTGCGTGGCGGTCTCGACGTCGCCCGCCCGGCGTGCGGCAAGACCCGCGTGGATGGCGTCGGCCAGCTCGGCCTGGCCGGTGTAGTGCGCCACCGTCGGGTCGATGGCGGTGGACAGCGTGGCGTCGTCGGTCCACACCGCCAGCACGCGCGCTTTGCCGAGCACCACGTCGGACCCCTTCGGGCCGGAGGCGACCAACTGTGCCCGGCAGGCCAGCATCTTGTCGCCGACACCCGCCGGCGGTACCCGGAGTTTCACGTGGTAGGAGCGGGTTTCGCTGCCCCACGCACCCGTCGGGTACTCGATGCTCTGGGCGTCGATCCGTGCGCCCATCTCGGTCAGGTCGTCCAGGGTCGGCTCGACCTGCTTGACGAACTCGATCCTGGCGCCCTGCGGCGTCCACAGCCGGAGCCCGACGTCGGCCACCGCCTTGCTCATCGCGGCCTCGGTCATCGCGGCGAAGTCCGCGGCCAGGTCGGCGGGCTCCGCCACGATGTCCACGCTGCCCAGCAACGCGTGGGCGATCTGGCGTAGCTCGGCGACCTCCCAGTCGGTGCCGACGCCCCGGCAGTCGCACACGAAGTTGCCCGCGATGTCGTCCAGCGTGGCGTTCAGCTCCTTGGGGGCCTGGCTGTCGTTGCGGCCGTCGGTGAGCAGGATGGCGTGCCGGATCTCCGCGTCGCTGGTGGCGAACAGCTGGTCGGCCAGCCACAGCCAGCGCCCCATCGCGGTGCCGCCGCTGGTCTCCAGCCCGGCCACCGCGTGCCTGGCTTCCGCCTTGGTCCGCTCGTCGGCCACCGCCAGCCGGGTCGGTTCGCGCTGCGGCGGGTACACCACCCGGGCGGATTCGTTGCCCGCGATCACCGCGAACTCCACGCCGTCGCGGATCCCGTCGATCGCGGTCATGGTGGCCTGCTTGGCCGCGTTGAGCTTGCTCGGCCGGTACATCGACGCCGAGCAGTCCACGATGACGATCTCCGCGGCCGTGGTGGCCGTTTCCTCCGGCGCCTCGGCCGTCACCGTCAGGATGGCGTCGACCTGGGTGGCGCCCGGGGCCAGGTACTGGTTCTGCGCGACCTCGAGCTGGAATTCCGGGTAGCTGGTCATGAGCCGTCACTCCTCGCCGTCGTCGCCTCGTCGGCGCCGCGCAGCGGGAACGGGATCGCGGCCACGGTGATGTTGTCCCTGCCGCCCCGTTCGTTGGCGGCGTCGGTGAGCCCCATCGCCGCGCCGAGCGGGTCGCGCCCGCCGATCGGCAGGTGCGCGGCCAGCACCGGTGGACCGCTCAGGTACCCCCACAGCCCGTCGGTGCACAGCAGCACCGTGCCCGGCCCGTGCGGCCGGAACCGCTGGATCTGCGGCTGCGGGTCCTCAGCGTCGGCACCCAGCCAGCGGGCCAGCGCGGTGGCGTCCTCCGCGGAACCCGCGTCCACCGCGTTCACGCCCGAGGCGACCAGCTCGTTCGCCCTGGTGTGATCCACCGTCAAGCAGCGCGACCGGGTGCTGCGCGGGCCGGTGGCCAGCCAGTAGGCCCGGGAATCGCCCAGCCAGCCGACGGTCACCTCGTTCTCGGTGACCACGGCCGACACGTAGGTGGTCGCGGGCGGTCCGTCGGTGAGCTCGCCGGGGTCGTCGGCCAGCCGGTTGACCGCGGCCGAGGCGGCCGCGGCCGCGGCACGGGTCGCCGCGACCGGTTCGGCGGCCCCGGACATCGCCGACAACAGGATGTCCACCGCGGTGTCCGCGGCGGCCTGGGACGCTTCGGTCGCGCGCGAGGAGAACGCCACGCCGTCACACACGACCGCCACCACGCAGGACGGGTCGTCGCGGCGGCCCAGGAAGCCGAGCGCCAGCGCGTCCTCGTTCCGGGTCCGGCGCCTGCCACGATCGCTCACCCCGGCCACCACGCCGTCGAGGTCGTAGATCACCCGGTCCCGCCCGCGCGGCTGGGCCCGCCCGCAGCGCAGGCAGAAGCCCTCGGCGTCGATCCGGTCGAAATCGCACGACACGCACGCCTGCGCCGCCGCGGACGGATCCGGCCCGCCGACCGGGGTGCGGTGCACCAGCAGGTTGCGGCCGCACACCTCACAGAACCGGTCGTGCCAGCCCACCGGCGACGAGCAGCCGGGGCACACCTGGCTGGGCCGCACCGGCTCGGTGTCGGCGAGCGAGATCGACGTGCTCGGCGGGTGGGTGGTCACAGCCAGGTCCTCGGGCGTACTCGGTTGGCGCGGTCCACCAGGGCCACCCGTTCCTCTTCGTCGGACGCCTGGCGGGCCAGCGCGCGGTAGGCGTCCTCCAGCCCGCTGCGCAGCTCGTGCTCGGTGAGCCGGCGGCCGAGCACCTTGCGGTCGGATGCGTCGCCGCCGGTGCCGTTGGACGTGGTCCAGGCCAGCGCGGCCTCCAGCAGCTTGGCCGACATCCGGGCGCGGCGGCCGGGGTCGAGCTCGAGCGCGCTCAGCTGTCTGCCCGCCCGCTCCAGGTCCTCGGGGGTCAGCGACGCCGGATCGGTGGCCGACGTGGTGGTCTGAATGGCCAGCAGCCGCGCCGCGATGTAGTGGCTGGACGTCTCCGGCACCGAATTGAGCACGTCGGTGGCCTCCTCGCTGGCCCCGTTGGCCAGCAGGGCGCGGGCCAACCCGAACGCCGCGCTCACGTAGGTGCGGTCGGTGCGCCACACGGTGCGGTAGTAGTAGTCGGCCCAGTCCCAGTCGCCCTCGGCTTCCGCGCAGGCGGCGAGTGCCAGCTTGGGGGCCAGCTCGCCGGGCACCGTGTCGAGCACGGTGTCGAACGCGGTGCTGGCCTCGGTGGCCCGGCCCGCCGCCAGCAAAGCCAGCCCGCGGTGCCACTCCGCGCGCCACTGGGTACGCGACGTGTGCTCGCCGGAGCCGGCCAGCAGCTCGTCGACCGCGCGCAGCGCCTCGTCGATCTCGCCGAGCTCGATGTAGGCGCGGATCATCCGGAACCGGATCTCCTCGGTCGGCTTCTCGGCGCCGAGGATCTCGATCAGCTCGGCCGGGTCGGACGTGCCGATCGAGGCCAGGAACGCCGCCGCCGGGTCGTCGCTGTCCACCCGGGTCACCGGCAGCGCGTTGGCCACCTGCCGCGGGTCGACCACCCGGCGCAGCCGCTGGGCGTCGAACGAGTCCAGCTGGGAGATCACGCCGAAGCTGCGCCGTTCCGGGGTGAACTCGGTGGACGGCCCCGGCCGCGGCTGCCCGTCCTTGGCGGACAGCACCTCGCGCAGCACCCCGGTGAGCTGCTCGGCCATCTCGGCGGCCGAGGTGAACCGCCGCTCCGGTTCCAGCGCGGTGGCGCGCCGCAGCAGCCGGTCGAACGAGTCGAACTCGGCCAGCAGCGGAACGTCCTGCTGTGCGGGCAGGTGATCGCGGTAGCGCTTCTGGAAGTCGAACGGGAAGCTCATCACCGCCAGCGACCGCCCGACCGCATACAGGTCGGAGGCCACCGACGGCCCTGCCGTCTCCACTTCCGGCGCCTGGTAGCCGATGGTGCCGAACACCGCGGACGAGTCGTCGTCGGCGTGCCGCACCGCGCCCAGGTCGATGAGTTTCAGCTGCTCCTGGGTCTGGATGACGTTGTCCGGCTTGAAGTCGCAGAACAGCAGCCCGATGCTGTGCAGATAGCCGAGCGGGCGCAGCGTCTCGATGGTGTAGGCGATGGCCTGTTCCAGCGGCAGGCACTCGTTCGGGCCGTACTTCGCCCGCCGCTCCTTGATCATGTCCTTCAGCGACTGGCCGCCGACGTACTCCATCACGATGTAGCCGACGTTGTCGCCGTGCTGATCGCGGTGCTGGACGAAGTTGTGGATCTTGACGATGTTCGGGTGCTCGACCTTGGCCAGGAAGTGCCGCTCGGCGAGCGCGGCGGCCATGGCGTCGGAGTCCCCGGTGTCCAGCAGGCCCTTGAGCACCACCCATCGGTCGGCGACCGCGCGGTCCCTGGCCAGGTAGATCCAGCCGAGGCCGCCGTGCGCCAGGCAGCCGAGCACCTCGTACTGGCCGTGCACCAGCTGGCCGGGGAACAGCTTGGGGGTGAACGAGAAGCGCTGCCCGCACTGTGAGCAGAAGCCCTCGGTGCGGCCGGGCCGCCCGGCGGTGCTGCGTCCCACCTTGGCGCCGCATCGGCTGCAGAACCGGCGGTGTTCCGGCACCATCGGGTTCTTCAGCACGACCTCGGTGGGATCCCGGTACGGCACGTGCGGCATCTCGACCAGGCCGGCACCGAGCATGCCGCGGCCGGACGCCCGGGATGGCCCACTGCCCCGGGTGGTGGTGGTCGCCGAGTGCGACGAGGCCGCCCAGCCGCCGCTGGGTGCGGTCGCCCCCGATCCGGTGCGCTGCGAGACCGTGCGATGGGAGACCGTGCGCAGCGACCCGCGCCGGGATCCGGTGCGCTCGGACGGCTCGTCGTCGGTGTGCTGTGCGGCCCTGTCCGAGCCGCGCTCGGCGGCACCGTCCTTGGCGGCCGCATCCTTCGCCGGGGTGCCGGCCCGGGATGCTTGCTTGATCGCGTCGGAGGGCGCTTCCAGGCCGCAGACGACACAGAACCTGTCCTCGTCGAGGGTGCCGTCGCAGGACTCGCGCGGGCACGGGATGGCATCGGCCGGCGCTTGCGGCGCGCTGTCCCCGCCGCGTTCGCCGTGCGCCTCGACGACCGGCTTGCGCTCGTGATCCTCGTTGCCGGGGAGCGACCTGTCCATCACCTCGGTCCGCATGCTGCCGTCACCGGCGCGGGCCTCATCCGCCTGCCTAGCGGTCGACTTGCTGGTGCGTCGCCACCTCATCGGTACTCCCTCAATCGCTGCCGCGCACCGGATGTCGGTCCGGTAGCGGTGAGCAAGGCCGCCCACGCGGTCGGCCCGGTAGTGCCGGCCGCCGTCACGCTGTCGATCACTTCGGTCCCCTTGGTCCGGCTGTGCTCGGGTCGCGGGCCGTCCGGGGTGGCCTGCACGGCGAGGCGCACGGTTCGGCGAACTGCCGTGGTGCGTGCCGCGGCCACGCCCAGTGACGCGGTGTCAGCCAGCAGGCGCAGCGCACCACCGGAGGAGTGCCGGGGTGGAAAACGGCGCTGGGCCGGACGTTTCCGGGCGTGCGGTTGCCGGTGGACCGCATCGGTTGATCGTGGTGGGGATGCCACGGTCATACGTGCTTCTCATTCCTGCTGGGGGTGGTCGTTCGGGGGAATTGTCACCGTCCGCTGTCGTCACCGTATCCGTGCAGGTCACGAAAGCGAAGTCCCGTTTACTGCACGCGTATGCACGGTTACCGGGTGCACGGATTCCGGCGTATTTTCGGGCCGATCGGCCACGCGGGCGCGCGAACGACGGTGCCGCCCGCCGGACACTTCCCATATTTTTTGTCGGCGATTAAATCTGTGTCGCCCGTCGGTCCCGGGGACACGCCCGCAATCGCTCTCGTGGCACTCCGAGTCCCGGGCGCAGGCGGGTGTGTCGAGGCTCCCCTGCCGTGCGGTGGCCGGCCGCAATGGGGCCGACGGTGTCCGGCCGCAGAACTCATCGCCCTCGATCCCTCGTCTCCACCTCGTTGCGTTCTGCTGCTCGATCGCCCGCCCGTAGGACGGTCCTGCGGTGATGCGCGTCAACCTAGCCGCAAAACCGGTCCGGCGACACCACAAGATCGGCAAATTTCCGACGCGGACCCCACGAGCGAAGTCCATCGAGTGGGTTAAGCAGGGTCGCCCTGCGTCGAGGTCGCAGGCGGATCGACGTGATGATGCTCACTCTTCAGAGTTAGCACGGACGGTGCGGCGCCGGGCACGGGTGGGACGAGCGTCCGCTGACCGTTCGGTCACGAACCATGCCCGCGTGACCGTGGCCCGGGCACGGTCGTGGAAGCGGTGCGGCGAGCCGGGTCCGGACCGTGCCGTGTGGCAAGGCAGGTCGGGGCCGTGGTGCGGGGTGAGGGGGATCGGGACCGTACCGCAGGTCAGCCGGCGCCGGCACGGTCGGCGAATTGGCCGGGGACGGATTCGTGCCAGCTCGCGACCGTCCCGGCGCCGGCGCGACGGCTACCGGGGCTCGACGGGTGCGCCGCCCGGCAACGTCGCACGCCCGGCCCGATACCTGCGTCGGGAGCGCGGTTCGGCAATGCAGCGCTCGCGGTGCGATGCTTCCGGCTGGGTCCCCGCCCGGCGACCACTCCGCCCGCTCCGACGCTTGTGCAGGGTGTGCCATCGGGCAACGCGGCGTGCCCCCTTCCGGGATCTGCGGCGGGCGTGGGGGTCCGGTAATGCAGCGCTGCCGGTCCGATGCCTGTGGCGGATGCGCCGCCCGGCGATCCAGTGCGCCCGCTCCGGCACCCCCGATCACCAGCGACGATGCCCATTCGGCGCCCATTCGGCCGGTGCGGCCGGCTGCCTTGTGTCGGCCGTCTCAAGCGAGCCCGCCACGGCCGCCGTGAACGGCGTCACGACCGCAGAATGAGCGCCGGGGTCCGCCACGGACGGTCCGCACGAGCAAGGGAAGGGACAAGCGTGCACGGCAAGGTCGTCAAGACGTTCCAGGTGGTCGCGGTGGCCGAAGCGCTGTCGTGGACCGGCCTGATCGCGGGCATGATCGCCCGGTCGGTGGGCATGGGGGACGGCGGTGTGCCCGTGCTCGGCCTCGTGCACGGTGTGTTGTTCGTCTGCTACGTCGTCGCCGCGCTGGTGCTGGCCCGGTTGTGCCGGTGGAGTGCGGGAACGCTGGTCGCCGCCGCAGTCGCCGCGGTGGTGCCGCTGGGCACCTGGCCGTTCGAGCGGTGGGCGCTGCGCACTGGCAAGCTCGACGAGGCCGGTGTGCGGCGTCAGGCGGGCGTGGGCCTGTTCCTGCAGACCGCCTGAGTTCGGGCCGCCGTCAGTCGCGGTCCTCGAAGTCGCCGCTGGCTCTCCGCACCCGGGTCAGCAGGTCGATGAGCTGCTGGGTCTGCCGCTCGGTCAGGCCCTTCAGCCCGAAGTCGATCGAGGTGACCGCCTCGGTGGCGGCCTTCAGCCGCTGCCTGCCCGGCTCGGTGATCTCGACCAGCGTCGCCCGCCGGTCGCTGGGATGCGGCACCCGCTTGACCAGGCCGTCGGCCTCCAGCCGGTCCACGATGTTGGTGACCGACGTCGGGTGCAGCTGCAGCCGCTCGCCCATCACCCGCATCGGCAGCGCCGACCGGCGGGAGAACGACAGCAGCACCAACGCCTCGAACCGGGCGAACGTCAGCTGGTGCGGCTTGAGCGCGGTGTCCACCGCCGACTGGATGATCTGCTGCACCCGCATCACGCTGGTGACCGCGGCCATGGTGCGCGAGGGGCCGATGCGCTCGGCCCACAGCTGCGCTGCCCTCTCGATCGGGTCGAACGGCAACGGGGTGCGGCGATCCATGGCAGCAAAGTAGCAGTGGGCCGGGCACGCACCGCGAACCGCTGCCCCGAGCGGGGGTGCCGCTGGGTAGATTGGAGCCGTGACTGCACCACGTGGGATTTCCGGCGCGGTGGATCTGACCGCGCTCAAGCAACGGGCCGAGGCGCAGGCGCAAGCGGCCAAGCAGGGCAAGGCCACGCAGGACGGCACGGCGGGCGGCACCGGTGCGGCGGTCGTCGACGTCACCGAGGCCACGTTCCAGGCCGAGGTCGTCGAGCGGTCCATGCAGCAGCTCGTGGTGGTCGACCTGTGGGCCGACTGGTGCGGGCCGTGCAAGCAGCTGAGCCCGGTGCTCGAGCGGCTGGCCGGGGAATCCAACGGCGCCTGGGTGCTGGCCAAGGTGGACGTGGACGCCAACCCGCGCATCGCGCAGCTGTTCGGCGCGCAGTCCATCCCGACGGTGGTGGCGATCGCCGGCGGGCAGCCGGTCGACGCGTTCGCCGGTGCGCTGCCGGAACCGCAGGTGCGGCAGTGGCTGGACCGGCTGCTGACCGCGTTGAAGGACAAGCTGCCCGGCGTGCAGGCGGCCGCACAGCAGGCGGCCGAGCAGGCCCCGCCGGATCCGCGGTTCACCGAGGCGGAGGAGGCCGCGCAGCGGGGTGATTTCGACGCGGCGGCCGCCGCCTACGAGCGGATCCTGGCCGACGAACCGGCGAACGAGCAGGCGAAGGCGGCGCTGACCCAGGTGAAGTTCCTGGCCAGGGCGGGCAAGCTCGACCCGTCGGCGGTGCAGCGCGCCGACGCGGACCCGGCGGACGTGGCAGCGGCGATGCAGGCGGCCGACTTCGAGGTGGCCAACGGCAGGCCGGAGGCGGCGTTCGACCGGTTGATCGCCGCGATTCGCCGCACCGCGGGGGAGGACAGGGACAAGCTGCGGGCGCACCTGGTCGAGCTGTTCGAGCTGTTCGACACCGCCGACCCGCGGGTGGCCAAGGCACGCCGGGATCTGGCCTCCGCGCTGTACTGACGGCCCCGACGACTGCTGCTGCGTTCCCGGTGCTCGGTCGTCGCGGGTGACCGGACGGGCGGTGCTGGGCTCCCCGCCGAGCCCGCCAGGGCAGACGGCCACCCGCACACCCGGCCGTGTGCGTGCGGCCGTCACCTCCCAGCGGTTCGGCCGGAGCACGAACCGCATGGGCTGCGCCTGGTGACGGCGATCCGTCCGTATGAGGCCGCGTTCGCCTCGTCGGGGTGCCTGCGCACCGGATCCCCGGCTGGTCAGGCGATTTCCGGTGCGCCGCTGCGCTCGCTCAGCAGGCGTCGCGCCCTTCGAGGTAGCCCTTGCCGAACGCTTCGACCCGCAGGAATCCGCTCGGCACCTGGCCGCCGCTGACGTTGGATCCGATGAGGCTCTCCGGCTGCAGCATCTCCAGGATCGCCTCGTCCACGTCACCGGGGGAGAGCCGGATCACCGGGCCGTTGGCCTGTTCCGGGTTCTGCACGCCTTTCGCCCACGCGCCGGTCAGGCACGCCGCGCGCAGCGCCGCCTCCATGTCGTCGATCGGCTTCCCCTCGGCCTTCTGTACCGCCAGGGTGTACCGGGAGGCCAGCGACGCGTACGCGGCGAAGTCGCCCTTGCCCGCCGAGGCCTCGCCCGCCATCTCCCGCCCACGGTCGATCGGGGTGCCGATCTGGGCCAGCGCGGCCAGGTCGACGGTGACCACGTTCTCGTCCGGGCAGTACGACGTGGGCGGGGTGCCGCTGCCGTCCGGGCAGGTGCCGCCGGTGGTCCGCAGCTCCGGCGCGCCCTGACCGCCGAACACCCGGTCCAGGCTTTCCTTGACCAACCGCACCGAGTCCTCGGTCACCGGCATGTCGCCGCGGTCGCGGTCGGACTGGCTGAACCTGAACTGGGTGGTGCGCTCCCGGATCAGCTGCTCGTCGTAGGAGGCGCACTTCTTCGGGCCGTCGGTGAAGCCTTCGCGGAAGGCCAGCGTGCGGTCGAACGCGGTGCCGTGCGCCCCGACCTCGCCGGCCAGCTTCCCGGGTGCGTCACGCACCAGGTACATGGTGCTCAGCGCCGCGTTGAGGCCTTCGGCGGTGGACACCTGGAAGTACTTGGACTTGCCCTCCACGATCCACCGGAAGTAGGCGCCGGTGAAGCAGTCGGCCTGCGCTTCCAGCACGATCGTCTTCGGCTCCGGCCCGTCGGACGGGATGCCCGCTTTGTCGCCCAGCCGGTGCTGCACCGCGTGGCCGTACTCGTGTGCCAGCACGGCGATCGGGGCGACGTCGCCGTACAGCTTCATCAGCCGGGGGAGCAGCTCGCCGCGATCCCAGGCCACCGCGTCCTCCGGCGGGCAGAAGAACGCGTTGATCTCACCCTGCACGCTGCGCCCGCACATCTCGATCGTGTCGGTGTTCGAGTCGTACGACAGCAGCCGCTTGACCTGCTGGAAGTCCATGCCGAAATCCTTGGGCATGGTCTCGGCCCAGAACTGGCTGACGTCGGCGATGGTGGCGATCGCGATCTTGTCCGCCTGGTCGTTGGTGGCGTTCTCCACCGGAATGTCCGGCTCCGGCGCGTCCGGCTTCAGGCCGCTCTCGAAGTGCGTCACCGGCAGGTCGGCCACTTTGCCGACGTCCGGTCCGGTCGGTGTCCCCGCGGTGGTCGGGCCGCACCCGCCGGCGCCCAACGTCCCGATCAACAGGCACGCAGCCAGCGTCTTACCCCGGTATGTCATCTCGTCTCGTCGTCTCGCTTCGCAGAAATCCCACAGGCCAGGTCGGCACGTCGTAGCGCACGATATCGAGCGAGGCGACCGCGAGGGGGCCGAACGCGGTGATCTGACGCGCAGGAGCGATCTCGGGCACCGTCGGTGGACGTCCGCGCACGCTATGTTCGGTACGCATGAGGGCAGTGCGACGGTTCACCGTGCGAGCGGGCATTCCCGCCCCGCTGGCCGGACTCACCGAGCTGGCCACCAACCTGCGGTGGACCTGGCACCCGCCGACGCGTGACCTGTTCGCCTCGATCGATCCGGTGCTGGCCGGCCAGGTGGGCGGTGACCCGCTGCGCATCCTGGTCGAGGTCGATCCCCGTCGGCTCGACGCGCTGGCCGAGGACCAGCAGTTCCTGCAGCGCGTCCGGGCAGCCGCCGACGACCTGCGCGAGTACTTGACCAAGCCGCGCTGGTACCAGCGGAACGTGGAAGGCAATTGCCCCCAGGGCATCGCCTATTTCTCGATGGAGTTCGGTGTCACCGAGGCGTTGCCGAACTACTCAGGGGGCCTCGGCGTGCTGGCAGGCGATCACCTGAAAGCGGCATCCGACCTCGGGGTGCCGATGATCGGCGTCGGCCTGTTCTACCGGGCGGGCTACTTCCGTCAGGCGCTGTCGCTGGACGGCTGGCAGGTCGAGCACTACCCGGTCATCGATCCAAATGCGCTGCCGCTGGAGCTGCTCAGCGACGCCGACGGCAAGCCGGTGCTGGTCGACGTCGCCCTGCCCGGGGACCGCACGCTGCACGCGCGGATCTGGAAGGCGCAGGTCGGCCGGGTGCCGTTGCTGCTGCTGGACGCCGACGTGCCGGACAACGACGAGGACGCCCGTGCGGTGACCGACCGGCTCTACGGCGGCGACACCGATCACCGCTTCCAGCAGGAGATCCTGGCCGGGATCGGCGGCGTGCGCGCGGTGCGCAAGTACTGCGAGCTGACCGGCCACCCCGACCCGGAGGTGTTCCACACCAACGAGGGCCATGCCGGGTTCCTCGGCCTGGAACGGGTCCGCGAGCTGGTCGACGAGCACGGCCTGTCGTTCGACGAAGCGGTCGCCGCAGTGCGCGCCGGGACGGTGTTCACCACCCACACCCCGGTGCCCGCGGGCATCGACCGGTTCCCGGTGGAGAAGGTGCGCAGGTACTTCGCGGACGGCAGGCTGCTGCCCGGCATCGAGCCGGACCGGATCGTCGGCCTCGGCGCGGAGGACGACCCGGGGCTGTTCAACATGGCGCACATGGGGCTGCGCCTCACCCAGCGCGCCAACGGGGTGTCCCGGCTGCACGGCGAGGTGTCCAGGGCCATGTTCAACAAGCTCTGGCCCGGCTTTCCCGCCGACGAGGTGCCGATCACCTCGGTGACCAACGGGGTGCACGGCCCGACCTGGACCGCCAGGCAGATGCTCGAGCTGCGCGAGCGCAACCAGGACTGCACCGACGAGCAGCTGTGGCGCTTGCGCTGCCACCTGCGCGGCATCCTGATCGCGGAGGTGCGCCGCCGGTTGCGGGACGCGTGGCTGCAACGCGGCGCGTCGCCGTTGGAGCTGGGCTGGACCGAGCGCGCGTTCGACCCGGACGTGCTGACCGTGGGATTCGCCCGGCGCGTTCCGACGTACAAGCGGCTGACGCTCATGCTGCGCGACCCCGACCGGTTGCGGTCGCTGCTGCTGGACGAAGACCGGCCGATCCAGTTCGTCGTCGCGGGCAAGTCGCACCCGGCCGATCAGGGCGGCAAAGCGCTCATCCAGCAGATCGTCAAGTTCGTCGACGACCCCGCGGTGCGGCATCGCATCGCGTTCCTGCCCGACTACGACATGGCGCTGGCGCGGTACCTGTACTGGGGCTGCGACGTGTGGCTGAACAACCCGACGCGGCCACTGGAGGCGTGCGGCACGTCCGGGATGAAGTCCGCCCTCAACGGCGGGCTGAACCTGTCGATCAAGGACGGATGGTGGGACGAGGGCTACGACGGCCGCAACGGTTGGGCCATCCCGACCGCGGACGGGGTGACCGATCCGTTGCGGCGGGACGAGCTGGAAGCCGCGGCGCTGTACGACTTGCTCGGCCAGCAGGTGGCGCCGTTGTTCTACGAGCGGGACGACAACGGGGTGCCCGCCAGGTGGATCGCGATGGTCCGGCACACGCTGCAGACGCTCGGGCCGTGGGTGCAGGCGTCCCGGATGGTGCGCGAATACGTGCAACGGTGCTACCTGCCCGCCGCCGAGACGGTCGCCCGGCTGACCGCGAACTCCTACGCCGGTGCCAAGGACCTGGCCGCCTACCGCGCCAAGGTCGAGCGCGCCTGGCCCGGCGTGCGAGTGGTCGACTCCGAGCTGGAGACCGACGGCCGTGACCTGGTGGTGGGCACGGACGTGCGGGTGCGCGCCACCGTGGAGCTCGGCGGCCTGCGGCCGGACGAGGTGGAGGTGCAGGTCGTCCTGGGCAGGGTGGGGGACACCGACCAGATGCACGACATCGTCACGCACCCGATGCAGCCGGACGGCAGCCCGCAGCGGTTCTCCGCCACGGTGCCGATGCCGCGTGCCGGTTCGATCGGCTACACCGTGCGGGTGCTGCCCAAGCACGAGCTGCTGGCGGTACCCGCCGAGCTGGGCAAGGTCGCGGTGCAGTGAACCGCGCGCCGGTAGGGTGAAGCGACATGACGACCAGCACGTGTGACCGCTGCTCCGGCGCCGGGCAGGCGGCCGGAGCGGGCGCGCACGACCGTGTGCTGCCGGAGCCGAAGTGAGCCGAATGCGTACCGGATTGTTCGCCAGGAAGCTGCTCCGCCGGTTCGGTATGGAACCGGTCGCACAGGAAGCGGGCCGCCACCGGCTGCCGGATCCGCCAGGACAGAATGAGGGCGTGGCCGCATCGTCAGCGTCCCCAGAGCCCACCGACAACCCGGGAGCCAGCCAGGTGAACCGATCCCGTCCCGCCGTGGAGTTCGTCCTGCCCGAGGACCCGAACGACTTGGTCGTGCACATGTCCGGGGTCGGCGTGCGGCGCGGCAGATCGACGCTGCTGGACCGGCTGGACTGGGCGGTGGAACTGGACGAGCGCTGGGTGGTGCTCGGCCCGAACGGGGCGGGCAAGACCACGCTGCTGCGCATCGCCGCCGCCGAGCTGCACCCCACGTCGGGGGTCGCGCACGTGCTGGGGGAGCGGCTGGGCCGCACCGACGTGTTCGAGCTGCGCCCGCGCATCGGATTCGCCTCGGCGGCGCTGGCCGCGCGCGTGCCTGCCGACGAAACCGTGCGCGACCTGGTGCTGTCCGCCGGCTATGCGGTCGTCGGCCGCTGGCGCGAGCACTACGACGAGATCGACGCCGAGCGGGCCGAGGAGCTGATGAAGGCGCTCGGCGTGGCGCACCTGGCCGACCGGGCCTACGGCACGCTGTCGGAGGGGGAACGCAAGCGCACGCTGATCGCCCGGTCGCTGATGACCGACCCGGAACTGCTGCTGATGGACGAACCGGCGGCCGGGCTGGACCTGGGCGGCCGGGAGGACCTGGTCGGCCGGTTGTCGATGCTGGCCAAGGACCCGGACGCGCCCGCCATCGTGCTGGTCACCCACCACGTGGAGGAAATCCCGCCGGGCTTCACCAACGCGCTGCTGCTGCGCGACGGCCGCGCGGTGGCCGCCGGCCCGATCGACGACGTGCTCACCGCGGAGAACCTGTCCGCCACCTTCGGCGAGGACCTGCTGCTGGAGCAGTGGGGCGAGCGCTACTTCGCCCGCAGGCGGTAGCCTACCGGCGAGTAGACATCCAGCTGGACGAAGCCGGAGGAGCTGCGGGTGGCAGAGTTCGTACGTCTTGAGGTCGAGGCAAAGGTCGGCACGATTCGACTGGAGCGTCCTCCGGTCAACGCCCTGAACCGCCAGATGCAGGAGGAGATCCGGCAGGCCGCGCGCGAGGCGGCCGAGCGGGACGACGTCCGTGCGGTGGTGATCTACGGCGGGGAGAAGACGTTCGCCGGTGGTGCGGACGTCAAGGAGATGGCGGCCATGGACTACGCCGAGATGGCCGCCGCCGCGCCGCTGCTGAGCTCGGCGATCACCGCGGTCGCGGAGATCCCGAAGCCCACGGTGGCCGCGATCACCGGGTACGCGCTCGGCGGTGGCCTGGAACTGGCGCTGGCCGCAGACCGCCGGGTGGCGGGCGACAACGTCAAGGTGGGTCAGCCGGAGATCCTGCTGGGCATCATCCCCGGCATGGGCGGCACACAGCGGCTGGCCCGGCTGATCGGCCCGAGCAAGGCCAAGGACCTGATCTACACCGGCCGGTTCGTGCCCGCCGAGGAGGCGCTGGCGCTGGGCATCGTCGACGAGGTGGTGCCAGCGGACGACGTCTACGCCACGGCGCACAAGTGGGCGGCCCAGTTCGCCGAGGGGCCGATGCGCGCCCTGGCCGCGGCGAAGGCGGCCATCGACGGCGGCCTGGACACCGACCTGACCAGCGGCCTGCGGCTGGAGAGCCACCTGTTCTCCGCGCTGTGGGCGACCGAGGACCAGCGCGCGGGCATGACCTCGTTCATCGAGAACGGCCCGGGGAAGGCCACCTTCACCGGGCGCTGACGCCGGGCGCGGTGCCGAGCAGCCAGCACATCGAACACGGAAGTGAGACGGTACGTGACCGACGTCATCGACCCGGCGGCGCACTCCGAGCAGGAGGCAGCCGGACAAGCAGGGCAGCAGGCCGACCCGAAGCCGCGCCCGCACCCCACCGCCGAGGAGGTGGAGGCGGCCAGGAACGACCCCAAGCTGGCCAACGTGCTCTACCACGACTGGGAGGCGGGCACCTACGACGAGAAGTGGTCCATCTCCTACGACGAGCGGTGCATCACCTACGCGGTCGAGGTGTTCCGCGCCGTGGCAGGCGACGAGCCCGCCAGCTACGACAGCGCGATGGAGCTGGGCAGCGGGACCGGGTTCTTCCTGCTCAACCTGATGCAGGGTGGCGTCATCAAGAAGGGCTCGGTCACCGACCTGTCGCCCGGCATGGTGCAGACGGCGCTGCGCAACGCCGAGCGGCTCGGCCTCGACGTCGACGGCCGGGTCGCCGACGCCGAACGGATCCCGTACGACGACGACACGTTCGACCTGGTCGTCGGGCACGCCGTCCTGCACCACATCCCGGACGTGCGCAAGGCCCTGCGCGAGGTGCTGCGGGTGCTCAAGCCGGGCGGGCGCTTCGTCTTCTGCGGCGAGCCGACGAAGATCGGCGACTGGTACGCCCGCAGGCTGGGCCGCCTGACCTGGTTCGTGACCACGAACGTCACCCGGCTGCCCGCGCTGCGGGCGTGGCGGAGGCCGCAGCGTGAGCTCGACGAGTCGTCACGGGCCGCCGCCCTGGAAGCCGTGGTCGACCTGCACACGTTCGACCCGGCTGAGCTGGAGCGCTGGGCGCGGCAGGCCGGCTCGCTGAACGTGCGTGCGGTGACCGACGAGTTCACTGCGGCACTGTTCGGCTGGCCGGTACGGACGTTCGAGGCCGCGGTGCCGCCGGAGAAGCTGACGCCCGGCTGGCGGTGGTTCGCTTATCGCTCCTGGCAGCGGCTGATCGCGCTGGACCGCACTGTGCTGGCCAAGGTGCTGCCGCGGTCGGTGTTCTACAACGTGATGATCACCGGGACCAAGCCTGGGAACTAGTGGGCTACGCGTTCACGCTCGACGACGTGGCGTTTCTCCGCTCAGCCGACGGGGCGGAGGCGTTGCGCGCCTGCTCCGGGCTGGAGCTGACCGAACGCAGCATGGTGCGAGACGTGGCGGCGGCGCGGGAGATCGCCGGTGCCCGCGCGCCTGCGGTGCTGGAGACGCTGCTGCTGCGCCGCAAAGCGGCGGGCAAGCTGGTGGGCGCGGACCACTGGCTGTTCAGCGATGACGCGTTGCAGCAGGCCACGCCGACGGCCGTCGCCCGGCACCGTGCTGCACGGCTGACCGGACGCGACGTGCACGACGTGACCTGCTCGATCGGAGCGGACCTGGTCGAGCTGCAGCGGACCGCTGCGCGGTGCCTGGGGTCCGACATCGATGTCGTACGGCTGGCCATGGCCCGGCACAACGTCCCCGCAGCCGGTCTGGTCCAAGCGGATGCGCTGCGCCCGGTCAGCCGCGGAACGGTGATCGTGGCGGACCCGGCGCGCCGGGACAGGCGTGGACGCCGGCGCTGGAAGCCCGAGGACTTCGTGCCGCCGCTGGATGCTCTCGTGCAGGCCTACGCCAAGTGCGACCTGGTGGTGAAGTGTGCACCCGGCATCGCGCCGGAGGCCGTGCCGTGGGCGGACGAGCGCGAAGTGGTGTCGTTGGACGGCCAAGTGCGCGAGGCGTGCCTGTGGCGCGGCACGGTGGCGACAGCGCGGCGACGTGCGACCGTTCTGCGCAGCGACGGAACGGCGTGGACGGTCACCGACGACGAACCGGACGAGTGCCCGGTCGGTGAGCCGGGGGAGTGGATCGTCGATCCGGACGGTGCGGTGGTGCGGGCCGGGTTGGTGCGCCAGTACGCCGCCCGGCACGGGTTGTGGCAGCTCGACGAGCACATCGCCTACTTGACCGGGAATCGGCCGCCGCCGGGCACGCGGGCCTTCCGGGTGCGCGAGTTCGGCCGATACCGGGAGAGGGACCTGCGGCTGACGCTGCGGCGGCTGGCGGTCGGCAGGGTGGAGATCCTGGTCCGCGGTCTCGACGTCGATCCCAACGAACTCCGGCCGCGGCTCAAGCTCGGTGGCGAGAACGAGGCGACCGTCGTGCTGACCCGGATCGGGCGAACGCCGATGGCCTTCGTGTGCCAGGCACACCGCATCCCCTGATGCATCGACCGGCCCGGCTCATGTCGTGACGGGCATGGTCGACTTGGCAGCTCGTCGCGTGCTGGTCTACGGCGTCACGGGCTCCGGCAAGACCACCGTCGCCCGGCAACTGAGCCGGATCACCGGGTTGCCGTGGTACTCGGTCGACGACCTCATGTGGCAGCCGGGGTGGGTGCAGCTGCCACGGCAGGAGCAGATCCGGCGGATGAGCGCCATTTGTGCCGGCGACCGGTGGATCCTCGACGCCGCCTACGGCGCCTGGGAGTCGGTGGTGCTTCAGCGGGCCGAGCTGGTCGTGGCGCTGGACCTGCCGCGCTGGCTGAGCATGTGGCAGCTGCTGCGGCGCACCCTGCGCCGACTGGTCTCGCGGGAAGAGATCTGCAACGGCAATCGCGAATCACTGCGGCTGCAGCTGAGCCGCGACTCGCTGCTGCTGTGGCACATGCGCTCGTTCCGGGTCAAGCGGCGACGCATCGAGGCGATGATCGCCGACCCGGACGGGCCGGAGGTGATCCGGCTGCGGCGACGGCGTGAGGTGAACGCGTGGCTCGCTTCGCTGGCTAACGCCTGACTGTCGTCCGCCGGATGGAGTCGATCAGCAGCTTGTCGCCGCGTTTGACGATCTCCAGCTCGGTGCGCTGGAACGACGGACGCCCTTCGTGATCGACCAGGACGCCGATGGTGACCGTGCGCCCGGCGACGTCGGCCGATTCGATGATGGTGACCGACCCGACCGAGTCCCAGTAGGCGTCGAACTCGGCGCGGCCGGTCGCCCTCGCCCGCGGTGTGAGCATCGTCCACGCGGTGTCGGTGTCCCTCGGCAGGACGTGGTAGAACCGCGTCGCCACGGCGGCACGATCGGTGGGGCTGACACCGTCACCGGCCGCGCGGACGTCCTTGCGCTCCGGTTGAAACCCCATGGTGGCCATGACCAGCACGAAGACCAGCACGATGGTCACGATCGAGCCGGTGGTCACCAGCGTCCTGGGCTGCCTGTTGCGCGGACGGCTCCGCGTCGGGCGGCGTGCCGGAGCGGAGTCCGGCTGGTCAGGGGCAGGCGTCGAGCTCGTCGTCTCGGCCAGCACCGCGCGCAGCCGGTGGTGCACCTCGCGCATGGTGGGTCGTTGCGCGGGATCCGGGGTCAGCATCGCGCGCAGCAGCGGGGTCAGGGGGCCCGCGTGGCGTGGCGGGACGATCCGGTGGTCGGCAGCTGCCTGCAGCACGTCGGCGCGCTTGGCGAGGTCACCGTAGATCAGGTGGCCTTCGACCGCGCGATAGAGCGTGGCGCCGAGGGAGAACACGTCCGCGGCCGGTGTGGGCTCGGCTCCGCGGATCGACTCGGGCGCCACGTAAGCCGGGGAACCGATCAGCGGCCCGGCTGCGCCGACGACGTCACCGTTGACGTGGGCGATTCCGAAGTCGGTCAGTTTCACCAGCCCGTCCGGGCTGTCGGCGAGCAGGATGTTCGCCGGCTTGACGTCGCGGTGGACGACCCCTTGGGCGTGCGCGGCGGCCAGCGCGGCAGCGACCGGGGCGCCGATCCGAGCCACCTCGGCCGGTGACAGGTGGCCGCGCTCGGCCAGAACGTGGGCCAGCGTGCGGCAGGAGAGGTACTCCATGATCAGCACCGGCTCGCCACCGTCGTCCGCCACGTCGAAGATGGTGATCGCGTTGGCGTGGCAGATCCGCGCGGCCACCCTGGCCTCGTGCAGCACGCGCTGGCGCGCCTGCTCGGCTTCGTCGTCGGCCGTCCCCGGCGGCAGCAGCATCTGCTTGGCCGCGATGGCCCGGTTCAGCACTTCGTCGTGGGCCAGCCACACGGCGCCCATCGCGCCGCTGGCGAGCTTGCGGGTGAGCCGGTAGCGGCCGGCGATCACCCGGCCGTTCGGCTGTCCCACCCCCGCCTCCTCCTGGCGCCATGAGCAAACCGGGTCCTCCGGTTTGTCGGGTTCCGGCCGCGGTCGTTACCGGGTTCGCGTGAGCCCGTCCAGCAGGCGGGCCCGCACCCCTTCGAATCCCCATTCCGGCGCCACGTCAACCGCGACGGCGACCGGCTCGGTGTCGGTGGCCACGGTCTCGGCGATCAACTCGCGACGCCGGCGGTCGGCGACGAGCGCGCCACGCGACGGTCCGAAGGCGCATTCGACGTCCAGCGGATAGTCCTCGGTGCGCAGCATGCCCGGCCAGATGGCCTCGGCCACGGCGATCGCGTCGTGCAGGACGACCGCAGGCCGGCCCAGCGCCTTGGTGTAGTACTCCAGGTAGTCGGTGGTCAGTTCGCGCAATGCCGCGCCGATCGGCCCGGACGCCGCGAGCCGGTCGAGCCACGGCACGTCGACCGCGCATCGGCAGGTGAGGTCCATCGGCACCAGCACGCAGCGCACGTCGGGTTCGGTCAGTACGCGACGGGCCGCTTCCGGGTCGCTCCACAGGTTGAATTCGGCGCGCGCGGTGACGTTCCCGCCGTCGACCGCGCCGCCCATGATCACCACGCGGTCGATCTGCGGCTTGATCTCCGGATAGGCCGCCAGCAGCAGGGCGATGTTGGTCAGTGGCCCGATCGGGACGAGCACGACGGGTTCGGTCGCCTCGCGCAGCAGGGACACCATGAGCTCGACGGCACCGGCGTCTGCGGTCGGCACGATCGGGTCGGGCAGGACGGAGGACCGGCCGGAGAGGCCGTCCGAACCGTGGGCATAGCGCGCACGGTGCGGGTGGGGATGAACGAGCGGGCGTTCGGCACCCCGGGCGATCGGAACACCGCTGGCGCCACACAGCGCCAGGATCCGCTGCGCGTTGCGGGTCGTGGCGTCAACCGAGACGTTTCCGTAGACGGTGGTGACGCCGAGCAGGGTGACGTCGGGATCCAGCGCGGCGAGTGCGATGGCGAAAGCGTCGTCCACTCCGGGATCGGTGTCGATGATGAGCGCGGGCATGTGCCCATCAAACCCGATCGCCCGGGCGAACCGTTGTCACCGCACGCGGTCCGCCGACGGCGGCTAACGGGCGCGCGGGGTGGCGGCGGCGACCAGGCGCCCTTTGCCCGGGGCTGCGTCGGTCCACGATCCGGTCCAGGCGACTACCGCGATGCCTGCGGTGCTCAGGTCGATCCGTTCCCCGGCGAGCAGGCCCGCCAGGTGGGACAGGCCCGGGTTGTGGCCGACCAGCATGACGTGCCGGGTGTCGCCGGGCAGCTGGTGGACCACGTCCAGCAGGTCGCCCGCGGAGGCGGCGTAGATCCGCTCCTCGATCCGGACGGGGATGTCCGGCAACGCGGCCATGGCGAGCTCACACGTGCGGCGGGCCCGGACCGCAGGGGAGCACAGCACCAGCGAGGGCAATGGCTGGCCGGCGAGCCAGCGCCCGGCGACGGGGGCATCCGCTTCGCCGCGATCGGCCAGCGGCCGGTCGATGTCGTCCACGTCGTCCGGCCATGCGGCCTTGGCGTGGCGGAAGAGGGTGATCCTGCGGTCGGCCATGCACGATTCCTATCACGTCGGTGCGCAAACGCACGGTCACGATTCGCGCTTCGCCGGGCCCGGCGAGTGTTCGGCGCGTCGTCCGCCGGGTCCGATCGGCCGGTCGTGACCCGCCAGTAGGGTGTCCGACATGACGTCGATGTGGGGTGCCCCGATGCTGCAGCGGCTGGCCGCCTGGCGCCGCATGCGCAAGGACCCGGAGCAGGCACGGTTCTTCACCATGGACTCGCTGCGCTGGATCGTCCGTAACCGTGCCTACACCCCGTGGTACCTGGTCCGGTACTACCGGCTGTTGAAGTTCCGGCTCGCCAACCCGCACGTGGTGCTGCGCGGCATGGTGTTCCTGGGCAAGAACGTCGAGCTGCACTGCCGCCCCGGCTACGGCAGGCTGGAGATCGGCAAGTGGGTGCACATCGGCGACGGCAACGCCATCCGCTGCCACGAAGGCTCGCTGCGCATCGGCGACAAGGCCGTCTTCGGCAGGCAGAACGTGGTCAACTGCTACCTGGACATCGAGATCGGCGACGCCACGCTGGTGGCCGACTGGGTGTACATCTGCGATTTCGACCACGTGACCACCGACATCACGGTGCCGATCAAGGACCAGGGCATCGTCAAGGCGCCGGTGCGCATCGGCCCGGACACCTGGTTGGGGACCAAGGTGACGGTCACCAAGGGCACCCGGATCGGCCGCGGCAGCGTCATCGGGGCGCACGCCGTGGTACGCGGTGACATCCCCGAATACAGCATCGCGGTCGGGATCCCGGCGCGCGTGGTCAAGGACCGCAAGGAGCAGTACGAGATCGACCGCCAGCGGCGGGAGGCCGTGGCGGACATGGCGCGGAAAGCCAAGGCGGCCCTGCGCAAGACGCTCGGCTAGCTCGCGGCCCCGCCGCCGCGTCCCGGTAGCCACCGGCTCGGCCGACCGCCATCACGACGACCCTCACGCCGGGCACGGGCGTCGGCGGGCGAATCCTCACGCTCGGGTGTTCGGCGGCGCTGCGCAACAGATTCGCCGAGCTGGCGGCGAGCGGCTCGGACGGCCGGACCGTCTGCACGGTTCCGCCGGACGTGGCGGCGGGTCCGCTCGCCGGAGGCGCAGCGGGGTTCTCGGCCGGGCGATCACGCTGCGGAGCAGCCGGGCACGCCGTCAGCGGCGAGTGATCCGTCAGGCCACTTGTCACGTCTGGAAGGCGTTGCCGGTGGCGATCTTCGGGCGGCCAAGGGCCTGCGGCCCTCCGGCGCGCGCGTTCCGGTAGACCTCGGCGGTCGCTGCCGCGATGGTGGGCCAGTCGAAGTCCTCGGCCAGCCGTGCCCTGGCCGCCTCGGCCCGCCGCTTCGCGCCCTCCCGGTCGGACAGCACGCCGTGCACCGCCGCGACCAGGCCGTCCACGTCGCACGGTTCGAACGCCAGCCCGGTCACCCCGTCCTGCACGACCTCGCCCAGCCCGCCCGCGGTGGACGCCACCAGCGGGGCATTGGCGGCGGCCGCCTCCAGCGCCACGATGCCGAACGGCTCGTAGCGGCTGGGCAGCACGACGGTGTCCGCCCCGGCGAGCACGGCGCGCAGTTCCCGGTCGGGCAGGTGGCCCACGAAGTCCACCGCGCGGCGGATCCGCAGCTTGCGGGCCTGCTCGATGAGCGGGTCGAGGTGCCGTCCCTTGCCGGCCACCACCAGCCGGGTGCCCGGGTGCAGCTGCCGGATGCGCGGCAGCGCGGCCAGCAGGTCCTGCACCCCCTTCTCGTACTCCAGGCGACCGAAGAACAACAGCAGCGGGCCGCCGTTGCTGTGCCTGGCCCTGGCCGCCTCCACCTCGGCCCGGGAGACCTGCCAGGACCGCTGCTCGATCCCGTTGTGGATGACGTGGATGGTCTCCGGCGGGATGTCGAACAGGTGCGACACCTCGGCGCGCATCGCCTTCGAGCACGTGATCAGCTCGTCGGCGCGGTTGGCCAGCCACCACTCCACGGAGTGGATCTGCTGGTTGAGCGGGTGCGACAGCCAGCCGGCGTGCCTGCCCGCTTCGGTGGCGTGGATGGTGCCGATCAACGGCACCCGCGCGGCTTCGGCGAGCGCGATCGCCGGGTGCGTCACCAGCCAGTCGTGCGCGTGCACCACGTCGGGACGCCAGCCGCGGAGCAGCTCGTAGCCTGCGCGGACCATGGCGTGCCCCATCGCCAGCGTCCACGCGGCCAGGTCCCGCTCGAACGTCACGTGCATGGGGTCCTCGGCGACCCGGATGATCCGCACGCCCTCGCTGACGGAGTCGGTCGTCGGGTGCGTCTCGGCGTCGGTGCCCGACGGCTGCCTGCACAGCACCACCACCTCGTGCCCGTCGGCGGCCAGGTAGCGGGCAAGCGCATGCACGTGCCTGGCCAGGCCGCCGACCACCACGGGCGGGTACTCCCACGACAGCATCAGGACACGCATGAAGTCTCCGATCGTTGCAAGCGGCGAGCGTCGAGCTGGCCGAACGGGTGGTCCGCGGCCAGTTGCCCGCGGGCCAGCGCGGCGGCCCGCTCGGTGTCGGCGGCGTCCAGGGCATCGGCGAGCCGGGTGAACCGGGTGGTGTGTTCCGCCGCTCGGTGCCTGGCGTAGTCGGCGGCGGAGTCCTTGGTGACCATGAAGGCCCAGTCGCTGGACAGTGCCAGCAGCGCCTCCCGCACCAGCTGATCGGCCGCCGGATCGCGGACATCGGCCGTCGCCCGGCCCGCTGCGCGCAGGCTCGCCATGGTCCGCAGCAGCCGCTGTTGCAGCCGGGCGTTGCTGTCCACCATGTCGGCGACCTGCTCGCCGTCCCACACCCGCCAGTCCTTGCCCGATCCCCAGGACGAAGCGGGCAGTTCGACGGGTTCGCCGACATGACCGGCTTCGGTCGCCCCGCGCAACGTCGTCACGCGCACACCGGCTTCCGGCAGCGCGCGCAGCACGCCTTCCAGCCACATGGGGCCCTCGTGCCACCAGTGCCCGAACAGCTCGGTGTCGTAGGCGGCGATCACCAAGGCCGGCCGCCCGTGTTCGGCGCGCAGCTTCCGCAGGCGGAGCAGGACCGTTTCGACGAAATCCTTGACGTGGCTGTGCACCGCCTGCGCCGCGCGGTCCTGGTCGTAGGGCGCCTTGTCCGGCGGCGGCACCCGCTTGCCGGTGACGCGGGACGGCTTGATGCCGACGGCGTGGTCCCAGGTGTGGAAGTCGCGGTAGGCCGGATGGCCGGGATAACCGGCCTTCGGGGACCAGACACGGTAGGTGACGTCCAGGTCCCGGCCGAAGCAGAGCACGTCGGTGTCACCGACCGGGCGGGCGACGTGGGTCCGGCCGCGCAATGCCGGCCCGTCGACCAGGAACCGCCGCACCCCGGCCGCCGCATACGCGGCTTCCAGCCCCGGTTTGTAGCCGCACTCGGGAGCCCAGATGCCCTCCGGCCGGTGGCCGATCCGCAGGCGGGTGTCGGCCAGGCCTTCGGCCAGCGCGAAGTCCCGGACCGGATCGGCCAGCAGCGGCTGGAAGGGATGGGTCAGCGGGCCGCCGAGCAATTCGATCACGCCGTCGTCGACCAGCGGCCGCAGCACCGGCGACAAGCCGTGCCGCCAGTCCGTCTCCAGGTGCTCGGCGGCGGCGATGGCGGCCTTGTGCTCGGCGACGGCCAGCTCCCGCAGCAGCGGGTCGTCCCGCCAGCGCACCGCGGCCTGCTGGACCCGCAGCTGCCAGTGGCCGATCCATTCCTGCACCCCGCGCAGCGCGTACGGGTCGTCGAGCTGGGCGGCCAGCACCGGCGTGACGCCCAGCGTGAGCAGGTCGCGCCTGCCTTCGTCGGCGAACTTCCGCAACAGGTCGAACACCCGCAGGTAGGAGTGGGTCCACGCCTGGTAGAGCCACTCTTCGCCGACCGGCCAGCTGCCGTGGTGCAGCAACCACGGCAGGTGGCTGTGCAGCACCAGGCAGAAGGTCCCCTCGTCGTTGCCGTTCAACGCTGTGCTCACCGCCGCACCGCCACGGCGATCAGGTCCAGGCTCGCGTCGATGTCCTCGTCGCGGATGACGAAGTCGTCCGCGGTCAGCGCCGCCACGTCCGCCAGCAGGTCGTCCGGCCAGGGGGCCGCGCCGGGCAGGTGGCCCATCACCACGTCCAGCTGGGCCTCGATGATCGATCCGCCGTACCGGTCGTCCAGGCGCCGCACGCCGGGGCCGTGGTGCAGCCCGCGCAGGCTCCGCACGGCGAACCCGGCCTCGCCCAGCAGGTCGCTCAGCTCGGCCGCGGTGAGTTCGCGCGTGTGATACGGGTTGAGCGGAGTGTCCGAATCCGGGGTGAACGTCAGCCGGTTCGGCGTGGTGCACAGCAGCAGGCCGCCGGGGCGCAGTACCCGAAGGCATTCCCGCAGGAAGCCGTGCTGATCCCACAAGTGCTCGATGACCTGCAGGTTCGCCACCACGTCCACGCTGCCGTCCCGGAGGGGCAGCCAGGCCAGGTTGCCGCGAACCGGGCTCACCGCGGGATAGGCGCGCGCGACGTGCCGGACGCATTCCGCGTCGTAGTCCAGCGCGATCACACGCTCGGCGACCTCGGCGATCATTTTCGCGCCGTAGCCCTCGCCGCATCCGGCTTCCAGCACCACGGCGTCCGCGCACAGCGGCACCAGCGCGCGGTAGGCCGCTTCGTGGCGGCGGAACCAGTAGTTCTCCTCCGGCACGCCGGGGACGGTGCGCTCGCCGGTGAGGTGCAGCTGGACCGCCCTGGCAGCGCGCACGGCGGCTCCGTCGGCCGTGCCCGCCATGCCGCTCACCGGCCGGCCTCCCGCCGCGGCGCCGCCCGCCTGCCCATGCCGCGCGCACACGCCTGCGCGCTCACCGGGACTTCTGCCATGGACATGAACCTACCCGTCGGTATCTGGCTCCGCCCGGCCGGAGCCGGTCGCTCCGGCCGAGCTCACACCGCCGGACACCGCCCGCCGTGCGCGCCGAATGCCGGACGAATGTGGGGCGATCGGGGGACACCGCATCCGCCCGAGGTCGGAAATACTCGCGGCGGGGTCGGCACGGCCGGCGGGGATGCGGCGGTGCGATGAGCGCGGCGCGAAGGCCTCACGGGTCGCTGGGGAGGGCGACCCGGGATCGGTGACCGTCGACGAGCAGGGCGGCACGCACGTGCCGGGCGACGGTCGTCGGCGTGTCGCACCAGCGGCACAGCCGACCGCGGTCACCGGCGTCGGTCGCCAAGTGTTCATCGCACCAGCCGCCAGCCGGCGATGAGCGGGCCGGTGCCCGCTCATCGCCGCACCGGTCAGGACTCCGTCTTCTCCAGCTCCGGCTCGGCCTGCCCGGCCGCCCGCTGCTGGACGTCCTCGCCGCGCTTGACCGCTTCGAGCAGCAGCTGGGCGACGTCCTTCACGCCGACGTTGGTGCCGACGTTCTCGCTGCCGCGCTGGGTCAGCCCGTCGGCGACCATCACCTTGCAGAACGGGCAGCCGGTGATGACGGTGCCTTCGGCGTCCTTCGGGCCCGCGCCGTTGCCCAGCGTGGTCAGTGCCTCGTCGACCCGCTCGAGGTTGATGCGCTTGCCGATGTGCTCTTCCATCCACATCCGGGCGCCACCGGCACCGCAGCACAGCGCCCGGTCGGCGTGCCGCGGCATCTCCGCCAGCTCGGCGCCCGCGGCGTCGATCAGCTCACGCGGCGGCGAGTACACCTTGTTGTGCCGACCCAGGTAGCACGGGTCGTGGTAGGTGACCTTGCGCCGCTCGATCGGGCCGACCCCGTCGACCGTGGTGCCCTCCGGCGGGGTGATGGGCACCAGCTTCTTCTCCCGCACCAGCTTGTTCAGCAGCTGGGTGTGGTGCACCACCTCGTAGTGGCCGTTCAGTTGCGGGTACTCCCTGCCCAGGGTGTTCATGCAGTGCGGGCAGGTGGTGACGATCTTGCGCTTGACCGGCTCGCGGCCCTCGAACACCGAGTTGAGCATCTCGACGGTCTGCTGCGCCATCATCTGGAACAGGAACTCGTTGCCCGCGCGGCGGGCCGAGTCACCGGTGCAGGTCTCCTCGGTGCCCAGCACCACGTACTTGACCCCGGCCAGGTGCAGCAGTTCCGCGGTGGCCTGCACGGTCTTGCGGGCGTTGTCGTCGAACGCGCCGGCGCAGCCGACCCAGAACAGGTACTCCACGTCGTCGGCCAGCTCACCGTCGTAGACCGGCACCTCGAAGTCCAGCTCCTTGGCCCAGTCCAGCCGCTCGGAGTTGTTCTGGCCCCACGGGTTGCCCTTGTTCTCCAGGTTGCGGAACAGCGTGCCGAGCTCGCCGGGGAACTCTGACTCGATCATCACCTGGTGGCGCCGCATGTCCACGATGTGGTCGATGTGCTCGATGTCCACCGGGCACTGCTCGACGCAGGCGCCGCACGTGGTGCACGACCACAGCACGTCCGGGTCGATGACGCCGAGTTGCTCGGCGGTGCCGACCAGCGGCCGGGTGGCCTGCCGGGGGTCGTTCTGCGCCATCCGGGACGAGCCGGACTCCGGCACGCCGTGCCCCTTGGTCTCCACCGCGTCCACCGCGTCCGGGATCTCCTTGCCACCGATCAGGTACGGGGCCTTGGCGAACAGGTGGTCGCGCAGGTCCATGATCACCAGCTTGGGCGACAGCGGCTTGCCGGTGTTCCACGCCGGGCACTGGCTCTGGCAGCGGCCGCACTCGGTGCAGGTGGCGAAGTCCAGGTAGCCCTTCCAGGTGAAGTCCTCGATCGCCCCGCGGCCGAACTTGGCGTCCTCGTCCGGGTCCTCGAAGTCGACCGGCTTGCCGTCGTGCTCGATCGGCTGCAGCGGGCCGAGCGCGTCGGGCAGCCGCTTGGCCGACACGTTCAGCGGCGCCAGGCCGATGTGCAGGTGCTTGGAGTGCAGCACGATCAGCAGGAACACCAGCATGACGCCGATGTGCAGCAGCAGGCCGAGCCGGTCGAGGAAGAAGATCGTGTCGGCGTCCAAGCCGGACATCAGCTCGCCGATCGCGTCCGAGGCGAACGCCCCGCCGTCCTTGTACGGCAGGTGACCGCCCGCCGAGGCGGCGCCGCGGAAGAGGAACATCGTCCACAGGACGTTGAAGATCATGAACAGGATCAGCCACGCCCCGCCGGTGTGCGAGCCGTAGAACCGGGAGGCCCGCTGCTTGCGCTCGGGCGCCTGCTTGATGCGCAGCACGGTGAACGTGATCAGCCCGACCAGCGCGGCGAGCGCGATGAAGTCCTGCAACGCGCCGAGCAGGTCCCACTTGCCGATCAGCGGGATGGCGAAGTCCTCGTCGAACAGCGCACCGTAGGCCTCCACGTAGACCGTGGCCAGGATGAAGAAGGCCCACATGGTGAAGAAGTGGGCCAGGCCGGGCACTGACCACTTCAGCAGCTTGCGCTGGCCGAACACCTCGACGAACTGCAGCCACACCCGCTTGGCCAGGTTGTCGCCGCGATCGGTCGGCTGGCCCGACCGGATGAGCTTGATCAGCCACGCGATACGCCGTGCGGCCAGCGCCGCCACGACGGCCGTGGCCAGCAAGCCGATGATCAAGGTGATTGTCAACGGGTCCTCCGTGGTGGTGCGTCAGGGAACGCGGCAGCCGTTGGCGGACAACTTAACTTGTCGGTAGCAGGTGCGGAAGTCGGGCACCGACCGGCATCGACAGAAATCTGGACGATCGTGCAGGTAAATCGCGATTCCGCGTGAATGACGTCACGCGATGGGCTGCATGCTGCGTTTTCGCCGTAAGCTACCCGCCGGTAGGGCTCTAGGGTCGCTGAGGTTCCGCCAGGGTTCTGCCGGACAAGAACCACATCAACCAGCTACCAACGAGCTGTCGCGCACAGCCGATCGCCAGCCGAGCGGCTGCCATCAGGAGGTCGAAGAAGGCCGATGACCAACATTGTCGTTCTGGTCAAGCAGGTGCCGGACACCTACTCGGAGCGCAAGCTCAGCGACTCCGACTTCACGCTTGACCGTGAGTCCGCCGACGCGGTGCTCGACGAGATCAACGAGCGCGCCGTCGAAGAAGCGTTGAAGATCACCGAGGCGGGTGAGGGCGAGGTCACCGTCCTGGCCGTCGGCCCGGACCGGGCGACCGACGCCATCCGCAAGGCCCTGTCCATGGGCGCGCACAAGGCCGTCCACGTGTCCGACCCCGCGTTGCACGGCTCCGACGTGATCGCCACCGCCAAGGTCATCGCTGCGGCGATCCGCCGGCTGGACAGCGTCGACCTGATCATCGCGGGCAACGCCTCGTCGGACGGCGGCTCCGGTGGCGTGCCCGCCATCCTGGCCGAGCTGCTGGGCATGCCGCAGCTGACCCACGCCCGGTCGGTCACCGTCGAAGGCGGCACCATCAAGGTGGACCGGGAGACCGCCGACGAGGGCGTGACGCACCTGGAGGCGCAGCTGCCCGCCGTGGTCAGCGTGACCGAGAAGATCAACGAGCCGCGGTACCCGTCGTTCAAGGGCATCATGGCCGCCAAGAAGAAGCCGGTCGAGACGCTCACCGTGGCCGACCTGGGGGTCGACGCGAGCGAGGTGGGCCTGGACAACGCCTGGTCGAAGGTGCTCGAAGCCGCGCCGAAGCCGCCGCGTGAGGCAGGCCAGAAGATCGAGGACTCGGGTGACGGCGGCGTGAAGATCGCCGAGTTCCTCGCGGCCCAGAAGCTCATCTGAGACCACCCCGCCTCGATTCCCAAGGAGACGTAAACCGATGGCTGAAGTTCTGGTTCTCGTCGACCACGTCGACGGTGAGGTCAAGAAGTCCACGTTCGAGCTGCTGACCGCCGCGCGTGCGCTCGGCGAGCCGGCCGCCGTCGTGGTGGGCGCCCCGGGCAGCGCGGCCAAGGCGAAGGAGTCGCTGGCCGCCTACGGTGCGGCGAAGATCTACGTCGCGGAGTCCGAGGACGCGGCGAACTACCTGGTTACCCCGAAGGTCGACGCGCTGCAGGTGGCCGCGGGCAAGGCTTCCCCGGCGGCGGTGCTGGTGCCGGCGACCGCCGAGGGCAAGGAGGTCTCGGCGCGGCTGGCGGTACGGCTGGACGGCGGCCTGCTGGTCGACGCGGTGGACGTGGCGGCCGACGGCACCGTGCAGCACAGCATCTTCGGTGGCGCGTTCACGGTGAAGGCGCAGGCCACCAAGGGCGTGCCGGTCATCTCGGTGCGGCCCGGCGCGGTGGACGCCGAGCAGGCCGAGGGCGCGGCGGCCGAGGAGCCGCTGGAGCTGCCCGCGGTGGACCCGGCCAAGGCGGCCAAGATCACCGGGCGGGAGCCGCTGGTGCGCGGCGACAGGCCGGAGCTGACCGAGGCGTCCGTGGTGGTCGCCGGTGGCCGTGGCGTCGGTTCCGCCGAGCAGTTCTCGGTGGTGGAGGCGCTGGCCGACTCGCTGGGCGCGGCGGTCGGCGCGTCCCGTGCCGCGGTCGACTCCGGCTACTACCCGGCGCAGTTCCAGATCGGGCAGACCGGCAAGACGGTCTCCCCGCAGCTGTACATCGCGCTGGGCATCTCGGGCGCGATCCAGCACCGCGCGGGCATGCAGACCTCCAAGACGATCGTCGCGGTGAACAAGGACCCGGAGGCGCCGATCTTCGAGATCGCCGACTTCGGCGTGGTCGGCGACCTGTTCAAGGTCGCGCCGCAGCTGCAGGAGGAGATCGAGAAGCGCAAGGGCTAACCCGGCTCGGCTTCCCGGTGGCCTGTCGTCCCGCTGGGCGGCAGGTCACCGGTCTGTTGCCGACGGCCTGTCGTTCTGCTGGGCGGCAGGTCACTGGTCTGTTGCCGACGGCCTGTCGTTCTGCTGGGCGGCAGGCCACCGGTCTGTTTCCGCCCACCTGTACGCCATGAGGGTGCACCGAGCGGCGACGACGGTGCGTGAGCTGGAATCATCAACGACATGACTTCATCGCAGTTGCTGGCCAGCATCACCAAGAGCGCCGGCAAAGCAGGGGGGAAGGATTCCGGCACCGGTGGCTACTCGGTGTTGGTCGCCAAGACCGAGGACGAGGTCGTCGCTGCCCAGCGGCTGCGGCACCAGGTGTTCGGCGTGGAGATGGGGGCGAAGCTGCACTCGCCGGTGGACGGGTTGGACGTCGACGAGTTCGACCAGTACTGCGACCACATCGTGGTGCGGGAGGACGCCACCGGGGAGATCGTCGGCACCTACCGCATGCTGCCGCCGGAGCGCGCCGCCGAGGCGGGCAAGTTGTACTCGGACACCGAGTTCGACCTGAGCAACCTCGCCGAGCTGCGCGGCAGCCTGGTGGAGACCGGCCGGTCGTGCGTGCACGCCGACCACCGCACCGGCGCCGTGGTGAGCCTGGTGTGGACCGGCATCGCCCGGTACATGGTGCTGTCCGGCCACCGTTACCTGGCGGGCTGCGCGTCGGTGCCGCTGGCCGACGGCGGGTCCTACGCCGCATCGGTGTGGGACATGCTGCAGGAGAAGTACTACGCCGACGAAAGCTTGCGGGTCCACCCGCACCATCCGTGGCGGACCGAGGGCGTGCCGCGGGTGGAGAAGCTGGTGCTGCCGCCGCTGGTGCGCGGGTACCTGCGGCTGGGCGCCCGGGTGTGCGGGCCGCCCGCGCACGACCCGGACTTCAACGTGGCCGACTTCTTCGTGCTTCTCGACATCCACTCCGTCGACGAGCGTTATGTGAAGTTCTTCCTCGGTGCCCAGTAGAGTCGGGACGTCACCTGGGTGTGACGGACGATAGGGGGAGCATGCCCAAGGAACGGCCGGTACCGACCAGTTCTCTGCCGCAGGCGCATCCGTGGATGCCCACGTCGCCGTGCGGCCCGGATTGCGTGGAGGCGGAGACCCCGCCGTCGGCAGGCCGGCTGCGGGTGATCCTCCGCCTGGCGAGCGCGCTGCTGGTGCTGCTGCTGGCAGGCATCGCCAGCCCCTTGCTGTTCCTCATGCCGCGGCGAGTGCGCCCGGTGGTGGTACGCACGCTGTTCGGCGCCATGCTGCGCGCGTTCGGCGCCCGCCTGGTGGTGCACGGCCGGTCCCGCCTGGTCCGCGCGGCGGCCGAGCCGCAGCGGGGCGTGATGACGGTCAACAACCACATCTCGTGGCTGGACATCGTGGCGCTGAACTCGGTGCAGCCGATGCGCGCGCTGGCCAAGTCCGAGCTGCGCAGCTGGCCGGTGCTCGGCGGGCTCATCCGGCGCGCGGGCACGGTGTTCGTGAACCGGGAGAGCCTGCGCTCGCTTCCGGGGACGGTGGCCGAGCTGGCGGAGGCGTTCCGCGGCGGGGCGATGGTGAACGTGGCGGGCGAGGGCACCACGTGGTGCGGCAAGGCGTCCGGTCGGTACGTTCCCGCGCCGTTCCAGGCGGCCATCGACGGCGGAGCGGCCGTGCTGCCGGTGGCGCTGCGCTACCGGCTCACCACCGGCGAGCAGACGACCGCACCGGCGTTCGTCGGCACCGAGTCGCTGGTCGCGTCGCTGATGCGCGTGGCCAGGCTGCGCGGCCTGGTCATCGAGATGTTCGTGTGCCAGGAGATCCCGGCAGGCCGCACCGCCGACCGCCGCGAACTGGCCGACCTGACCGAGAGCGCGGTGCTGTCCGCGCTGGGCATGACCGCCGCGCTCGGCTCCCGGCCGTGGCAGCCGCGCATCCTCCAGCCGGAGGCCGAACGCATCCACCGCGTGTCCGCGGGCCGGTCGGATTCGGCGGCCTGATACGCCGCCCGGCGCCGGTGTCGGTGGCGGGCGATACCCTGGAAGGGTCATGACCTCGACGCAGCGACCAGCCCGCTCGGCATACCTGGACCATGCGGCCACCACGCCGATGGTTCCCGCCGCCGTCGCCGCCATGACGCAGGCGTTGTCCGAGGTGGGCAATGCGTCGTCGCTGCATTCCTCCGGCCGCCGGGCGCGCCGCATGGTGGAGGAGGCGCGCGAGTCGATCGCCGAGGCGCTGGGTGCGCGCCCGTCCGAGGTGATCTTCACCGGGGGTGGCACGGAGGCGAACAACCTGGCGGTCAAGGGCATCTACTGGGCCCAGCACAAGGAGAACCCGGCGCGGCGGCGCGTGCTGGTGTCGGCGGTGGAGCATCACGCGGTGCTGGACGCCGCGCAGTGGCTGGCCGACGACATGGGCGCAGAGCTTGCGCTGCTGCCGGTGGACGCCGAGGGCCGGGTGTCGCCGCAGGCGGTGCGCACGGCGCTGGAGGCCGATCCGGATGGCGTCGCCCTGGTCAGCGTGATGTGGGCGAACAACGAGGTCGGCACGATCAACCCGATCGCCGAGATCGCGGCGGTCTGCGCCGAGTTCGGCGTCCCGCTGCACACCGACGCGGTGCAGGCGGTCGGCGCGGTGCCGGTGGATTTCGCCGACAGCGGCGCGACGGCGCTGGCGTTCAGCGGCCACAAGCTGGGCGGCCCCTACGGGATCGGGGCGCTGCTGCTGACCCGCGAGGCGCAGTGCACCCCGCTGTTGCACGGCGGCGGTCAGGAGCGCGACGTGCGGTCCGGGACGCTCGACGTGCCTGCCATCGTCGCGCTGGCCGAGGCGGTGCGGTATGCGGTGAAGGAGCTGCCGGACACCGCCGAGCGGCTGGCCGGCCTGCGGGACGAGCTGGTGCGCGGCGTGCTGGCGAAGGTGCCGGACGCGGTGCTCAACGGTCCGCGGCTGGACGGTGACCGGCTGCCGGGCAATGCCCACTTCAGCTTCCCGGGCTGCGAGGGCGACAGCCTGTTGATGCTGCTCGACGCGCGCGGCATCGAATGCTCCACCGGCTCGGCGTGCACCGCGGGCGTGGCCGAGCCCAGCCACGTGTTGCTGGCCATGGGCGTCGACCCGCGCCACGCGCGCGGGTCGCTGCGCTTCTCGCTGGGGCACACGTCGGCGAAGGCCGATGTCGAAGCGCTGCTGGCGGAGATCGAGGGAGTCGTCGAGCGGGCTCGCAAGGCGGGTCTGACCACGCGGCGAGCAGGAAGGGTGAGGACATGAAGGTGCTGGCCGCCATGAGCGGCGGGGTGGACTCCGCGGTGGCGGCCGCGCGGGCGGTGGACGCCGGGCACGAGGTCGTCGGCGTGCACCTGGCGCTGTCGGCCAAGCCGGGCACGTTGCGCACCGGGGCCCGCGGCTGCTGCACGATCGAGGACGCGCGGGACGCGCGCCGGGTGGCCGATCTGCTCGGCATCCCGTTCTACGTGTGGGATTTCGCCGAGCGGTTCACCGAGGACGTGATCGAGACCTTCGTCGGCGAGTACGCCGCGGGCCGCACCCCGAACCCGTGCGTGACGTGCAACGAGAAGATCAAGTTCGAGGCGCTGCTGGAGAAGGCGATCGCGTTGGGCTTCGACGCGGTCGTGACCGGGCACTACGCGCGCCTGCGGATCGTCGACGGGGTTCCGGAGCTGCGCCGCAGCGCCGACGAGGGCAAGGACCAGTCGTACGTGCTGGCCTCGCTGAGCGCCGAGCAGCTGCGGCACGCCATGTTCCCGCTGGGGGATTCGGTCAAGTCCGAGGTCCGGGCGGAGGCGGCCGAGCGGGGCCTGATGGTCGCCGACAAGCCGGACAGCCACGACATCTGCTTCATCCCGGACGGCAACACCAAGGCGTTCCTGGAGTCCCGGCTCGGCCGCAAGCCGGGCAAGCTGGTCGACGCGAAGACCGGGGCGGTGCTGGGTGAGCACACCGGCATCCACGGGTTCACCGTCGGGCAGCGCAAGGGGCTGGGCATCGAGGCGCCCGCGCCGGACGGCCGCCCGCGGTACGTGCTGGCGCTGGAACCGGTGTCCGGCACGGTGAAGGTGGGGTCGGCCGAAGACCTCGGCGTGCGGGTGATCGAGGGCGACCGCGCCACCTGGCCGGCGAAGCCGCTCGACGGGCCGACCGAGTGCCAGGTGCAGGTGCGTGCACACGGTGGTGTGGCGCCCGCGGTGGCGGTGGCCGACGGCGAGGACCGGGTGCGGGTGGAGCTGCGCGAGCCGCTGCGCGGTGTGGCGCCGGGGCAGACGCTGGTGCTGTACCGGCCGGACGCCGAGGCCGGAGACCTGGTCCTTGGCGCCGCCAAGATCACCGGCACCCGGCGCTGACAGGGGTACCAGTGCAGGCCTGATGCGCCTCTCGCTGTCACTTGGTGTCCGAGTGGTAGGCGTTGTCCAGGGCGAACGGCGCGAGGAGCACCAAGGTGCCCAGCGGTTCCGGCAACCGTGACGGGCGGCTCAGCCAGTAGCTGTCCCCGTTCGCCGGGATATCCGGCAGCGGGAAGTCGCTGAACTCCCGCTTGACGATCTCGGCCACCTGGTGCTTGGCGTCGTCCACCACGGTGTACTTGCTGGACAGCCAGCTGGTGGCAGCCAGCCCGCCCGCCCTGTTGCCGTGCACGGAGAAGCTCATCCGGTTCCGGCCGAGACCTGCCGTCTCGGCCTTGATCTCGCCGACCGGGCGGCCCCGGGCGTCGGTGACGGTGATCCGCGGTTTGAAGATCTCGCTCGCCTTCTGGTACGGCTGGGTGATGGCGGCCAGCAGCGCGCCCGCGGCGTCGAAGAGCCGGAAGTACATGGTGTCCTGGCTGGCGCGGCCGGGCAGGCGCATCCCGGTGCGTCCGTGCTCGTCGGTCTGGTGCAGCGACCCGATCTCGTTGCCGTGCCGGTCGACGTACCGGTACGAGGCCGCGTTGCCGGCCGGCGCCTGCTCGACCAGCACCAGCTCGCGCACCTCGAACAGCGGTCCCGCGCCGAGCAGGCCGACGGGGTGCTGGGCCTGCTGGGCCTGTTGTGCATGGTTGCCCGCCGCACCGGGGTGGGGACGCACGTGCTCGGTCCACGCAGCCCCGTCCCACCAGCGCACCAGCGCCGGGTTGGTGCTGTCGGTGTACCAGCCGGGCAGAGGGGTGGTGCTGGTCATCGGTCCCTTTCGTAGAACACCTGATCAAGCGCGCACGCCGAGATCAGCACCAGGCTGCCCAGCGGCTCCGGGATCGGGTTCGGCCGCCGCAGGATGTAGCTGTCGTCCTGGGTGAAGATCTCCTTGACCTTCATCATCCCGACGCCGCGCTTGACGATCTCCGCCACCTGCCGGCCGGTGCTGTCCCGGCACGCGAAGCGGGCACCGCCCCGCTCGCGACCGTCGTACTCGACCTTGCCGACCTCGGCGCCGTCGACGGTGAACACGAACCCGGTGCGGGCGAAGATCTTCTTCCGCTCGACGAAGCCGACCGTCTGCTCTTGCGGTCCCCGCACTTCGAACTTGGGCTTGAGCGCAGAGCTGAATCCCTGGGGCAGGCGCACGGTGAGCACCGTGTTGTCCTGGGCGTCGGTGAGTGCGAAGTGTCTGGATCCGAAAACGGACAGCTCGTCGACCAGCTTGACCGCCCGGCGGAACACCGAGCGTTCCTCCTTGAACGTGCCGATCTGGTTGTTGGCCGGGTCGAAGATCTGATAGGCGCCCGCGTTGCCGGAAAGGCCGACGAACGTGGCCTTCTGCGCGATGAGCAGTTCCGGCGCGGTGTAGAGCGGGTGCTGCGGCGCAGGCCCGGCCGGGACATTGGCCTGTGCTGCCTGCTGCGGAGCAAGGCCGGACGGCTGCTGGGGAGCGAAGCCCGCGGCCGCGTGCTGCGGCGGCTGACCGGTGTACTGCGGCTGACCGTGCTGCGCGTGGGCGGGCGCCTGCTGGGGCTGTCCCGGTGCGTGGCCCGGCTGCCCGTGCGGGTTGGGCTGGGTGTGCGGCGTCCACGTGTTGCCGTCCCACCAGCGCAGCAGCTGCGGATTCCCGGGATCCGGGTACCACCCAGGTGCAGGACTCGTCATGCGCGCACATCCTAGATAACCGGCCGCCGCCCGGAGGGCGAATTGGGCGAATCCGGACTGTGATTCGCTGTTGGCCTGCCGGGGTGGGGGGCACCGTCAGGGCCATTCAGATGCATGGAGAGCTGAAGCTCGACGGTGATCGCCTCAGTACTCGGCCACGACGGGTGGTGGCCAGCTGGCGCGGCGCCCCGTGCGACGCGGGCGCGCCGGAACGGGGAAACTAGACGCATGCTGCCTGTCGGAGTCGCCACCGGAATCGGGTCGATGCCGGGAACCGATGCCGCCGAGGCGTGCGCGGTGGTGCTGGGGGAGCTGACCGGCCTGCCCCACCTGCCCGAGCTGCCGGACCGTGGCCTGGGCGCGGACCTGATCGGACGATCGGCGGCCATGCTGGTCGACATCCCGGTGGAGTACGTCCCCAGCGGGTACCGAGTCACCGCCCGGCCGGGCAGCGACCATCGGCGCGGTGTCGACCTGCTGCGCTGGGACATGGACGCCATGCAGGAAGCGGTCGAGAAGGCGGGCGAGGCGCCGAAGGTGATCAAGACCCAGGTGGCCGGGCCGTGGACGCTGGCCGCTGGGATCGAACTGCCGCGCGGGCACCGGGTGCTCACCGACCACGGAGCCGTCCGCGACGTCACCGAGTCGCTGGTCGAGGGCGTCCGCGCACACGTCGCCGAGCTGAGCAAGCGCACCGGTGCCCAGGTGATCGTGCAGCTGGACGAACCGACCCTGCCCGCCGTGCTGGCGGGTTCGCTGCCCACCGCCAGCGGCTACGGCACCGTGCCCGCGGTGGCCACGGCCGACGCCCGCGAGGTGCTCGCAGCCGTCATCGAGCCGCTGGAATCGGCTTCCGGGGCCCCGGTCGTCGTGCACTGCTGTGCCCCGCAGCCCCCGATCGCGCTGCTGCGCGCCGCAGGCGCCGGTGCGGTGGCCATCGACGCCACCACCATCGACGGCGCTCCCGGTGCGTTGCTCGACGAGCTCGGCGAAGCGTGGGACGACGGTGTGGTGTTCGTGCTCGGCCTGGTGCCGGCCACTGAGCCGGAACACCGCATCGGCTTGCGAGACGTCGTGCAGCCCGCGTTCGACCTGACCGGCCGGCTCGGCTTTTCCCGCAGCATTTTGGCCGAGCGCGCGATCGCTTCCCCGGCGTGTGGGCTGGCCGGTGCCTCGCGGTCCTGGATGCGGCGAGCCATCGCGCTGGCCGGGGACGCGGCGAAGGCGTTCGTGGAGCCGCCGGAGAATTGGTGAGCAGTCCGGCGGAACGCCGGACGCGGCCAGGTCCGGACCGCTACGGTGGCGTCATGAGTTTGTTCCGCCGCCTGTTCGGCCGAGATCGTCCCGCTCCGGCCACCCGGGAGCAGCCGACCGACCCGCAGCTGGCGGCCGAGGAGTTCTGGCGCGGCTGGTACGAGCTGCTGCCCAGGCTGAGCGCGGCGCTGGGGGAGCGCGAACCCCACCGGGTGGAGCACGAGCTGACCGAGCTGGTCGCGGCGATGCACCCGGACCTGCAGTTCTCCATCGACCGGGGCGAGCGGGCGATCTATTCGCTGGTCGTCACCGGCCAGGAGGATCCGGCGCTGCGCCCGTACACGGATGCATGGAAAGCGGCCGCCCCGCCGGACGACCCGATCTGGGAGTTCCACGACTCGGTGCCGCCGGTGCCGGACCCGACCGAGGTGACGGTCAACCTGGGCGAGCACCGCATCGCACTCGCCGACGTGCGGGTCGTCGCGCAGGTCGACGAGCAGGAAGAGCAGGTCGACGTCGCCGTCCACCATCCGCTGATGTCCGAGCTGAAACCGGATCAGCGGGAGACGATGACCTTCCTGCCGTTGGACGCCACGCTCGGTGAACGGCTTGCCGGCCGGTGGCTGCGGCGGGTGGAGACGGCGGAGAACGAGCCGGAGAACGCCATCACGCTGCTCGAGCTGCGGGATCTGGTCCGCAAGCTGGACGGCCGGGAAAACGGCGAGGACCACCAGGCCGCGCCGAGCGCAGGCGATGCCGAGGACGGCGCCTCCGAAGCCCGGGACCAGAAGGCCGAGGACGGCAAGTCCGGCGACACTCGTGACGCCGGTTCCGGCGATTCCGGGGAGTGAGCGGCCGGCCGTCCCGGGGAAGTGCGAAGCCGTCGGTGACGGGCACTAATCTGCCTACGTGACCGATCGAGAGGAACACCCGGAGGCGGAGCACCCCGACGTCGAAGTTGCCGAGGTTCCCGCGGAGATCCGGCAGCGGCATCAGGAACTGGCCGAGGAGATCCGCGGTCACCAGTTCCGCTACTACCTGGAGACGCCGACCATCTCCGACGCCCAGTTCGACGAGCTGATGCACGAGCTGGAGCGCATCGAGGCGGCCTATCCCGCGTTGGTGACGCCGGATTCCCCGACCCAGAAGGTGGGCGGCACGTTCTCCACGGAGTTCGCCACGGCCGATCACCTGGAGCGGATGCTCAGCCTGGACAACACGTTCTCCGCCGAGGAACTGTCCGCGTGGCTGGACAGGGTGGAGCGCGAGATCGGGACCAGCTCGCATTTCCTGTGCGAGCTCAAGATCGACGGTCTCGCGGTCAACCTGCTGTACGAGAACGGCAGGCTGACCAGGGCGCTGACCCGTGGTGACGGCCGCACGGGCGAGGACGTCACGCTGAACGTCCGCACCATGCGGGACGTCCCCGAGCGGCTGACCGGCACCGACGAGTTCCCGGTGCCGGAGCTGATCGAGGTGCGCGGCGAGGTCTTCTTCCGGGTGGAGGACTTCCTCGAGCTGAACGCGAAGATGATCGAGGCGGGCAAGCCGCCGTACGCCAATCCGCGCAACACCGCTTCGGGGTCGCTGCGGCAGAAGGACCCACGCGTCACCGCGTCCCGGCCGCTGCGGCTGATCTGTCACGGCCTGGGCAAGCGGGTGGGCTTCGAACCCGAGCGGCAGTCCGAGGCGTACCGGGCGCTCGCGGCGTGGGGCCTGCCGATCTCTCCGTACGTCAAGGTGCTGGCCACCCGGGAAGAGGTGATGCGCCACGTCGACTACTGGGGCGAGCACCGGCACGACGCCGAGCACGAGATCGACGGCATCGTGATCAAGGTCGACGAGGTGGCCTTGCAGCGCAGGCTGGGCACCACGTCGCGGGCGCCGCGGTGGGCGATCGCGTACAAGTACCCGCCGGAGGAGGCCACCACGACGCTGAAGGACATCCGGGTCAATGTGGGCCGCACCGGCCGGGTGACGCCGTACGCGGTGATGGAGCCGGTGAAGGTGGCCGGGTCGACCGTGGCGATGGCGACGTTGCACAACGCCAGCGAGGTCAAGCGCAAGGGTGTGCTGATCGGCGACCGCGTCGTCATCCGCAAGGCGGGCGACGTCATCCCCGAGGTGCTGGGGCCGCTGGTCGAGGTGCGGACCGGGGACGAGCGCGAGTTCGTCATGCCGACGCACTGCCCGGAGTGCGGCAGCGAGCTGCGCCCGGAGAAGGAAGGCGACGTCGACATCCGCTGCCCGAACGCACGGGCATGTCCGGCGCAGCTGCGGGAGCGGCTGTTCCATCTGGCGGGCCGTGGCGCATTCGACATCGAGGTGCTCGGCTACGAGGCCGCGACGGCGTTGCTGGAGTCGGGCGTGGTGGCCGACGAGGGGGACATCTTCGACCTGGACGAGGAGAAGCTGCGCCAGGTGGACCTGTTCCGGCTCAAGTCGGGTGAGCTGTCGGCCAACGGCAAACGGTTGCTGGCGAACCTGGAAGCGGCCAAGGACAGGCCGCTGTGGCGGGTGCTGGTCGCGCTGTCCATCCGGCATGTCGGCCCGACCGCCGCGCAGGCCCTGGCCAGGGAGTTCGGCTCGATGCAGCGCATCCAGGAGGCCACCGAGGAAGAACTGTCCGCGGTCGACGGTGTCGGCCCGACGATCGGCCGGTCGGTGCGCGAGTGGTTCACCGTCGACTGGCACCAGGAGGTGGTTCGCAAGTGGGCGGCGGCCGGGGTGCGGATGGAGGACGAGCGGGACGAGTCCGTTCCGCGCCACCTGGAGGGCCTGTCGATCGTGGTGACGGGAACGCTGCAGAACTACTCGCGCGACGAGGCGAAGGAAGCCATCATGGCGCGCGGCGGCCGGGCGGCGGGCTCGGTGTCGAAGAAGACCGCGTTCGTCGTCGTCGGTGATTCGCCCGGGTCGAAGTACGACAAGGCCGTGCAGCTGAAGATCCCGGTACTGGACGACGAGGGCTTCACCGTGCTGTTGCAGGAGGGCCCGGAGGCGGCCCGCAAGGTCGCCGAGATCGGCGGGGAGCCGGCCTGATGAGCGATCTTCTCGTACGGCCCGCCCGCCCCGAGGAGTACGAGCGGATCGGAGAGCTGCGGGTGCGCGCCTACATCGAAGGCGGCGTCATCGAGCCCGATCTGCCGTACGTGCAGCATCTGCGCGAGGTGGCCGAGCAGGCGAAGACGGCCGACGTCCTGGTGGCGACGGACGCCGAGGACAAGGTGGTGGGCACCGTGGTGGTGGCTCAGCCGCCGTCGCCGGAAGCGGAGATCGCCAAGCCGGGCGAGCTCGAGTTCCGCATGCTGGCCACCGACCCGGAGGCGAAAGGCCGGGGTGTCGGCCAGACGCTGGTCGACGCCGTGCTGGAGCAGGCCAGGGAGCGCGGCCTGAAGCGGGTGGTCCTCTCCGTGGCCGACCACAACGACCGGGCCATCCGGCTGTACCAGCGGCTGGGTTTCCGGCGGTTGCCGGAGCGCGACTGGAGCCCGCTGCCCGGTGTCGATCTGATCGGTTACGTGCTCGACATGACAGCTGAAGCGGCCGCGGGCGGCTCGCATGGGCAGTGACGGCCGTCGGCCGGAGAGCACTGCTGGGGCCGACCCGTCCGCTGGGGTCGCCGCCCAGGTCACCGTGCGCGTGGCCAGGCCGGAGGAGTACCGGCGCGCCGGCGAGCTGGTCTTCGAGGCGTACGACGCCGACGGGCATGTGGCCGCCGATCCGGATCCGGAGTTCGGCGCCGAGCTGCGCGATGCCGCGACTCGCGCCGAACACGGCGACCTTCTGGTGGCCGAGGGCCCCGGCGGGCGACTGCTCGGGACGGTCACGGTGGTGCTACCCGGCAGCCCGCTCGCCGAAGTGGCCCAGCCAGGGGAGGCGGAGCTGCGCATGCTGGCCACGGATCGAGCTGCGCGAGGCCGTGGGGTGGGTACGGCGTTGCTGGAAGCCGCCATCGCGCGTGCTCGCGCGGCGAACGCCCGCCGGATCGTGCTGTCCACGCTGCCCACGATGACCGCAGCGCATCGGATGTATGCCCGGCGCGGGTTCGTCCGGGCCCCGCACCGCGACTGGGAGCCGGCGCCGGACTATCCGCTGCTGGTGTTCGAGCTGGAGTTGTAGCTCCGTCGCTCGTCTGAAACGAGTTCTCCGGTTCGGCACGGCCGACGGTGGCGGGATGACGTTGCGGCCGGTGCCACCCGGCCGGGAGCGAACCCGGCACGCGCGGGATTGCTGTCCGGCGCTTGGGGGGGGGGGGGGGGGGTTCCCGGGCCGGCACCGGGCGCGCCGGGGTGGTCGGGGTGAGGTCGCCCGCGCCGCAGGGGCTACGTGGGCCACGCACCATTTGTCCGGCCACGGTCGCCAGGTTCCTTCGTGGGCCGCGGCCGCGCGATGCCCGCGCGCTGCGGCTGTGTCCCCGGTGGGCGGCTGTGGGCGCTGGGTGTCGTGTGTTTTCGTTCTGTGGCGGCTGCTGGATCCTGTGGCGGCTGCTGGATCGTGGGCGCTGGGAATGGTCGCGGTCACTGGAGCCCTTCGTGGGCCGCGGCTGCGTGATGCCCGCGCGCTGCGTGCCGTGTGTCCGCTGGACGGCTGCGGTGCTGGGTGTCGCGCGCTCTCTGTACGGCCTCGTTTTCTAGGCGTTTGCGCGTTCTCCGTCTTGCGTCGGCCGCCCGGTGTCGTGCGCTTTCGTACCGCGGCGGCCGCCAAGACTCGTGTGCTGTGTCCGGCCGCGGTCGCCGGATGGCTCCGTCCGGCCGCGGCCACTCGGTGCCGCGTGCCGCTCCTTTGTCAAACCCAGGCTGCGGCAGCTACCTGCCGTGCGCCTTGTCGTCGCCCTGGCCGCTACGACTTGGGCCGGTCGCATGCGGGAAGTCAGCAAGCACGTCCAGGGCCGCCCTGGTCGGGTTGCCGGCGTAGCGGCTGGGGAACACGTCCCGGGTGCGCCATCCGACCTGGCGGAGCACACGCTGCCGGTCGACATGTGCCGCCGGTCCGTCGGGGTGGACTCCGCAGATCAGCCCGACCGCATCGGCATCGTCGCCGAGGCAGATGTCGACCGTCCACCGGCCGACGGGATACCCGGTGCTGACCGTGGCGCCCGCGGCCGCCAGCTCGGCGGCGACGTCCTCCGCCCACTGGGGCACCGACGACGAGCGCGGTGGGGTGGGAGGGTGCTCGGCGTAGTCGAGGAAGTCCGCGATCAGCCCTGGTTCGCCCGCTTCGAGCGCGGTCACGACGTGCAGCTTCTGTCGCGCTCGGGTCAACAGCACGTTGAACAGGTTCTTGTCGGCCGCGAATCGCTGTCGTGATGGCGCGTCGTCTCGATGCACCCCGAGCGAGACGACCACGGTGTTCGCCTCGCTGCCCTGGAAGGAGTGCACCGTGCCGCATCGCAGCCGGTAGTCGATGATCTGGTCTGCGCTGTAGGCGGCGAGCAGTTCGGCTTCGATCCGGTCTGCCTGTGCGCGGAACGGTGTGATGACAGCCAGATCCCGCACCCCTTCGTCCAGCAGCTTGGCCACCAGCTCGACGGTCGCTTGCAGCTCGGCCTCGCTGATGCCGTCCACGGCGGGGCCACCGGAGACGTGATGAACGTCGATGGCGTCGACACCGTGATTGCGCGGATGCCGCGTGGCGGTGGAGACCCGGCCACGGTAGAAGCGCTCGCTGGAGAAACCGATCAGGTGCGGCACGCTGCGGTAATGCTCGTGCAGCATGGTCACCGGGGTGGCACCGGCAGCAAGATCGAATGCGCTGTTGCGCCGCACGTCGAGCCGGTCGGCGATGCCGCCGAGCCCGTGCTCGTCGATCACCGCGGTGACGTCGCGGTCGGCCACGAACGAGACGAACCGCAGCTGCTGGGGATCACCGGCGATCACCGCGCGGCGTCCGCGCGCCAGCACACCGGCGGCCCGGATTTGGTCGATGTGCGACGCCTCGTCCAGGATGACCAAGTCGAACATGCCCGCGTGCTGCGGCAAGAGGTCCTCGATGTCGGTGACCGTGCCGATCCACAGCGGCAATGCCCGCAACAGTGCCTCGGTGTCGATGTCCGCCAGCATCTGGCGTCGGCGGTTCCGGCCGGCCCGCAAGGCCGTGCCGAGCGCGGCCATGGCACGAACCGCGTCCCGGTCGCGCCGGCTTTTCGCGGTTGCGGCTTTGCGCAAGGCTTCCCCGCGTGCCGTGCGGGCGGACTCCTCGGCTCGCGCCAGACGCTCCCACAGCTGGTCGAGGTTGCACCCGCCCTGTGCTGACAAGCGGCCGGCGGCGCTCAGGTCCTTGGCCACCGGCAGCAGCAGCGCGATCTCGTCCACAGGCAGCGAGGAGCGGGCCATGTCGCGCAGGCGCCGTCCGGCGCGGCGGGCCCGCCAGCGGGCGAACCACCCACCGGCGGTGGATCGGGCCCGCTGCACCAGTTCTTCGGCTTGGCCAAGGTCACGGCCAGGTTCCAGCAGGCCGGGGGCGTCGTTGAGCACCGCCGCATCCGTCACCGCGGCGCGTGCCGCGGCCGCCTCCAGCTCCAGCTGCTCGGTGATCTCCCGCAGCAGCGCACGAACGGTGCGATCGGCAAGGTCGGCGGACGATTCGGCCGCGCGCACCTCCTCGGCCGGACTCCCGCTTTCCGCGCCCGAAGTGAGGTCGTCGATCAGTTGCCCGCGCTTGTCGGCATCGCCGAACAGGACCGGGCTCGGCCCCGGCTGCCTGGACAACAGCGTGTTGAGGACTTCGGCTGCGTGAACCGTTTGTGTCGCCATGAGCACGGTCCGGCCGTGGGCAACCGCGTCGAGCGCGATGGCCACCAGGGTGTGGCTCTTACCGCAGCCGGGTGCGCCTGACACCACGCTGATCGGGTCTCGCCGTGCTCGCAGCAGCGCCGTCCGCTGATCCGGGTCGAGCGGCAGCACGGACGAAACGTGCTCCTGCCGCTCCGCGGAGCCGTCGTGCTCGGCGACCTCGGCTGTCCCAGCGCCGTAGAGGTAGCGCAGCGAGCTCTCCGCAAGCCCCGGTCGCCGAGCCCACGAACGAAGGTGGTCGGCCACCGCAGGTGCGGAAGCGGCTTGCGTAGTGAACAACGCCGTTGCGGCCACGACCACAGTCTCGTCAGAGGCGGTGGGTTCGCCTTCGATGCGAGCGTCTGGGAAGCCGGCACTCGCCGCTGCCTCAGCCAGCCACGACCTGGCCTGCTCGTCGTTGCCGTCGAAAACCGGAGGCAGCGTCGATTCCAAACGTTCCGCAGCCGCCGAGTCCGCGATGGCTCCGGTCAGCTCGATGTCGCCAGCCGGCTGGATGCGGTACCCCCGCAGCGTGCGCTGCAACCTGACCGGCTGTGTCACCAGCGGCAGGCGAGCTCGCTTGCCATCCTCTCTGGCGAAGTGCACGATTCCCCACGCTCGGCGCAGGATCCGTTCGTCGCGGTGCAGGGCATCCAGGGCGGCGAGCCGGTCGGACTTGCCCCCTCTGGGCAGCTGTGCGTCCCACTCCGGCAAGAAGGTCAGCTGCGCGCTGCCGGGGACGAGCTCGTCGGACTGCCTGCGGGCAGGCGCGAGATCGGCGAGCGCGGAGAACACCCGGCCCATGAACTCGTCGTCCACGCTCCCACCGGCGCCACCCGGCGTGGCCGATCCGGGGTCCCAGGTCATGGCAGCAACCTACCGGCCGGGCGGGTTTGCACGCCCTACGGACTTCCACTCGGTTGCAACCGACCCGCGTCTTCGTCACTCCAACGTCCACCGAGCACCTGAGGTGATGTGCATCACATTCACGCAGCCGGTACAGCGACGCGCCGGTGAAGAGTGTCGAGAACTGGGAACTTTGCGATTTGCCCGGCTGACAATCGCACACGGAAGCAGTCCGATCATTGTGGAGTTCGCGCAAGGCAGGCTACCCGCCTCCGAGCCGACGAGCTCGGGCTACGCGATCCGAGGGCGAGAGAGCTACCCGTCCAGCACGACGGCCACGATCCCCGCGAGATGAGCCAGCCGGGCGACCTCGGCAGCGCGGAACGACGGCCCGCCCGGCCTGCCGAGCAGCAGCGCCCGGTCCGGCTTGCCGAGCGGGGTCGCGGCCAGCTCGGTGCCCAGCTCCCGCCACGGCGTGGGGATCCACTCGTCCTCCGCGTCGAGCACGGTCGCCCGCTCCAGCGGCAACCACGGCAGCGAAGCCAGCTCGCTCTCCGGGGCGGCGGTCGAGGCCGCCAGCCGCTGCACGCCCTCCGGCGTCTCGGCGAGCACGAGGGCCCAGCCAGCGCGGAAGATGCGCGGCACCCCGTCGGCGAGCTTGTCGAGGCCGTGGCGGGGGTCGCCGGCGATCTCCTCGACCAGCTCGAGCTCGCGGTGGGTGTTCAGCCCGCCCGCATACGGCCGCACGGCGTCGACTTCGACTCCCTCGACGCTTTCCGCCGCCGTGATCAGCACGTCCGGCAGGCTCCCGTTGGGCAGCTCGACGACCAGGTCGTCGACGGCCACCCCGTCGCCGCGCTCGACCACGTCGACACTGAGAATGTCGGCGTTGATCGCGCCCAGTGCGGACGCCACCGCGCCGAGGGAACCGGGGTTGTCCGGCAGTTGCACTCGAATCAGGAATGACACGGGTACCTCTTGCTATCGTGGCGGCCATCGCATCGCTACCCGCGCGGGCCGCCGTGGCTCGCGGCAAACGTGAGCGCGCGAAGGCGTCGTCTCGGCGTCCGTGTTCTGACGGTAGCGAATTCACCTCGCCGAACAGAACCCGGTATCGGCTGCTGGACCCGGTTGCCACCCCGCCGCCCCCGTCACCCGGCCGACGTCGGTCGTGGCCAGGGCCATAGACTCGACCTCGACCATCCGCCCGAGGACCATCGACCGGGGGTTGAGCGCGTGTCCACCATTTCCCGCGACGAAGTCGCACACCTGGCCAAGCTGGCCCGGTTGGCCGTCACCGAGGAGGAGCTGGACCTGTTCGCCGGCCAGCTGGACGTCATCCTGGACGCGGTCGCCAAGGTCAGCGAAGTGGCCACCGACGACGTGCCGCCGACCTCGCACGCCGTGCCGCTGACGAACGTGTTCCGCGAGGACGAGGTGCGGCCCGGGTTGACGCAGGACGAGGCGCTGTCGGGGGCCCCTGCGGCCGAGGACGGGCGCTTCCGGGTGCCGCGGATCCTGGGGGAGGAACAGTGACCGAGGTGACCAGGATGACCGCGGCCGAGCTGGCCGCGAAGATCCACGCCGGCGAGTTGAGTGCGGTCGAGGTGACGCAGGCGCACCTGGACCGCATCGCCAAGGTGGACGACCAGGTGCGGGCGTTCCTGCACGTCGACGCCGAAGGCGCGCTGGAGACCGCCCGCAAGGTGGACGAGGACATCGCCGCTGGGCGGCCCCCGGCCTCGCCGCTGGCCGGTGTTCCGCTGGCCCTCAAGGACGTGCTCACCACCAAGGGCGTGCCGACCACGTGCGGGTCGAAGACGCTCGAGGGATGGATCCCGCCGTACGACTCGACGGTGCGCCGCAAGCTGCGCGAGGCGGACGTCGTGGTGCTGGGCAAGACCAACATGGACGAGTTCGCCATGGGTTCGTCCACCGAGAACTCGGCGTTCGGCCCGACCCACAACCCGTGGGACACCACGCGCGTGCCGGGCGGTTCCGGCGGCGGCTCGGCCGCGTCGCTGGCCGCGTTCGAAGCGCCGCTGGCCATCGGTACCGACACCGGCGGGTCGATCCGCCAGCCCGCGGCGGTCACCGGCACGGTCGGCGTCAAGCCGACCTACGGCTCGGTGTCCCGCTACGGCCTGGTCGCCTTCTCCAGCAGTCTGGACCAGGCCGGGCCGTGCGCCCGCACGGTGCTGGACGCCGCGCTGCTGCACGAGATCATCGCCGGGCACGACCCGCTCGACTCCACGTCCATCGACGCCCCGGTGCCGCCCGTGGTGGCGGCCGCCAAGCAGGGCTTGGACGGCGACCTGTCCGGCGTGCGTGTCGGCGTGGTGAAGGAGTTCCAGGGTGAGGGCTACCAGCCCGGCGTGCTGCGCTCGTTCGAGGCCGCGGTGCAGCAACTGCGTGATCTCGGTGCGGAGATCGTGGAGGTCTCCTGCCCGCACTTCGTCTACGCGCTGCCCGCCTACTACCTGATCAATCCGAGCGAGTGCTCGTCCAACCTGGCCCGTTTCGACGCCATGCGCTACGGCCTGCGCGTCGGCGACGACGGCACCCGCAGCGCGGAAGAAGTCATGGCGCTGTCCCGCGAGGCGGGATTCGGCGCCGAGGTCAAGCGCCGCATCATGATCGGCACCTACGCGCTGTCCGCCGGGTACTACGACGCCTACTACGGCTCGGCGCAGAAGGTGCGCACGCTGATCATCCGCGACTTCGAGTCGGCCTACGAGAAGGTGGACGTGCTGGTGTCGCCGACGACGCCCACCACCGCGTTCAAGCTGGGCGAGCGGGTCGACGACCCGATGGCCATGTACCGGGCCGACCTGTGCACCATCCCGGCGAACCTCGCAGGCAACGCGGCGCTGAGCGTGCCGAGCGGCCTGTCCGACGACGACGGCCTGCCGGTCGGCCTGCAGGTGATGGCGCCCGCGTTGGCCGACGACCGGATGTACCGGGTCGCCGCCGCCTACGAGAAGGCGCGCGACGCCGCCACCGGCCGTGGAGTTCTCGACCAGATTCCGGAGCTGTGATGACCGCTGCGACTCTGCTGCCCTACGACGAGGTGCTGGAGCGGTTCGACCCGGTGCTCGGGCTCGAGGTGCACGTCGAACTGAACACCAGGACCAAGATGTTCTGCGGCTGCGTCAACGAGTTCGGGGGCGAGCCGAACACCCACGTGTGCCCGACGTGCCTCGGCCTGCCCGGTGCGCTGCCGGTGGTCAACGGCAAAGCGGTCGAGTCGGCGATCCGCATCGGCCTGGCGCTGAACTGCACGATCGCCGAGTGGTGCCGGTTCGCGCGGAAGAACTACTTCTACCCGGACATGCCGAAGAACTTCCAGACGTCCCAGTACGACGAGCCGATCGCCTACGACGGCTACCTGGACGTCATGCTGGACGACGGCGAGGTGTTCCGGGTCGGCATCGAGCGTGCCCACATGGAGGAGGACACCGGCAAGTCGGTGCACGTGGGCGGCGCTACCGGCCGGATCCACGGCGCCGAGCACTCGCTGCTGGACTACAACCGTGCGGGCGTGCCGCTGATCGAGATCGTCACCAAGCCGATCGAGGGCGCCGGGGCGAGGGCGCCCGAGGTGGCCCGTGCGTACGTCACCGCCCTGCGTGAGCTGATGCTTGCCCTGGGCGTCTCGGACGTGCGCATGGACCAGGGCTCCATGCGTTGCGACGCGAACGTGTCGCTGCGGCCGAAGGGGCAGCAGGAGTTCGGCACGCGCACCGAGACGAAGAACGTCAACTCGTTGCGCAGCGTCGAGCGTGCGGTGCGCTACGAGATGCAGCGCCAGGCGGCGGTGCTCGCCGGGGGCGGCACGGTCGTGCAGGAGACCCGGCACTTCCAGGAGGCGGACGGCACGACGTCGCCCGGCCGCCCGAAGGAGACGTCGGAGGACTACCGCTACTTCCCGGAGCCGGACCTGGTGCCGGTCGCGCCGAGCCGGGAATGGGTCGAGGAGTTGCGCAAGACGCTGCCGGAGCCGCCGTGGAAGCGCCGCAAGCGCATCCAGGAGGAGTGGCAGCTGACCGACGAGGAGCTGCGCGACCTGTTCAACACCGGCGCGGTGGACCTGGTCGCGGCCACCGTGGACGCGGGAGCCCCGGTCGACGAGGCGCGCAGCTGGTGGGTGCAGTTCCTCACCCAGCAGGCCAACGCCCGTGGCGTCGAGCTCGCCGACCTGGCCATCACGCCCAAGCAGGTGGCGAGGGTGATCGAGCTGATCGCCGAGGGCAAGCTGACCAACAAGCTGGGCCGCCAGGTCGTCGAGGCGGTGCTGGACGGCGAGGGCGAACCGGACGAGGTGATCGAGGCCCGCGGGCTGAAGGTCGTCTCCGACGACGCCGAGCTGAGCAGGATCGTGGACGAGGCGCTGGCCGCCCAGCCCGACGTGGTGGAGAAGATCCGCGGCGGCAAGGTGCAGGCCGCGGGCGCCATCGTCGGTGCGGTCATGAAGGCCACCCGTGGCCAGGCGGACGCCAAGCGGGTGCGCGAGCTGGTGCTGGAACGCTGCAAGTAGGGCACCCGGTCGCCGCAGGCACCCCGGAGCCGCTGAGCGGATCGAGCCTGCCGACCCGCGGTGCGCCGGTCCGCGCGGGCTCGCCCGGTGGGCGGCCGGATCAGTCCTTGTCGTTGCCGCCCGACGGGTTCAGCGGGAGCAGGACCACCCGGTCGTCGCTGGACACCGGCTTGCCGCCGTCCTTGTTCACGGTGCTGGCCACGGCCAGCCCTGCGGTGTAGACGTCCAGCCCGGACAACCGGCCGTAGCCGGAATTTCCGTCGAACGTCACGCTGGGTTTGCCGGTCGCCGTGCCGTTCGCGTCGATCTCCAGCCCGTGCAGGCCCGGGTCGGTGGACATGGCCACCACCACACCCTCCGTGGCCACCGCGCACCCGGCCACACCGGGCTTGTCCTTCCACCGCCACACCGGCGTGCCCAGCGGCTTGCCGGGGTCGACCAGGTGGATGGCGTCCGCCTCCGGCGCGCGATCGGTCACCCACACCTGGGAGCCGTCTCCCGACGCGCAGACACCGCCCGGTGTGTGCAGGCCGCTGGCGATCACCCGGGAGCCGGTCCTGGGGTTGCCCGCGGCGGGTTTGCCGCTGGTGTCGATCCGCAACACCTTCCCGGCCAGCGAGTCCGGGTTCCGCGCCGCCTTGGGATCGCCGGCGTCGCCCGTCGCCACCAGCAGCGCGCCCGAGGCGTCGACGGCCAGCGCCCCTCGGTTGCCGCGCGCACCCTTGGGGATCCCGGTCAGGATCGGACGCGGCTTCTGGCCAGCGGCGAACCGCACCACCCGGTTGTCCGTGCTGGTGGTGATGTAGGCGAAGACGAGCCCGTCCTCCTGGTAGCTCGGCGACAGCGCCAGCCCGGTCAGGCCGCCGTCACCCTCGGCGGCCACCGTCAACGTCGCGAACGGGGCGGGCTTGCGGCCCTTCACCACGCGCAGCACCCGTCCGGTGTCGCGCTCCGCGGCCAGTGCTGCGGGTTGCCCATGCACCGGCGGCAGCGCCGCGACGGCCACCAGGGTGTCCATGCACGTGCCGATCACCGCGGGGTCGTGATCGGTGCATCCTTCCGGCGGCGGGATCTCACCGTCTCGCTGCCCGGTTCCGCGGCCGCCCTGGCCTTGCGGGATCTCCGGCGAGCCAGGCGCTTCCGGCAGCTCGGGCTGAGGCGGCCGTTGCGGCGTCAGCTGCGGAGCGGGCTGGAAGTCCGCGTCGGCAGCCGAGTCGTCGAACCGCGCGCAGCCGGACAGCAGCAGCCCGCTCGCCGCGATGGCGGCGAGCACACGCATCGAGCGGCGGTGGACCACGGAATCCACGGTAGGTGGTTCGTCGTGAATGTGCGGTGAGCCTGCCCCGCCGCGGCCGCGGCGCGCGGTGGTGCACGATTCACCGGACACGCCCCGATCCCGGATACCCGGAAGGGGGAATTCGGGCTAGTCTGCCCCGCCATGAGCGCAAACGACGAGTTCTACTCCAGCGAAGCGACGCGGCGCCTCCCGTCGCCGGGAACCGGGCAGTCGGAGCCGCCACCACCGGTCCGCACCGACCGCATCGACCCGTCCACCGATTTCGGCGAGGACGAGGACTTCGTCGAGACCCGCTGGCACGGAGGGCTGGACCTGGGCCTGCTGATCCTGCGGATCGCCGTCGGCGGGGCCATGCTGCTCAAGGGCCTGTACAAGTTCGGCATGTTCGGCGGGCCCGGGCTGGAGTCGGTCGCCGACATGCTGGCCAGGAAGTACGACTTCACCAACGAGACCACGCTGGCCTGGGTGCTGGCGGTCACCGAGGTGGGCGCGGGCGGTGCGCTGATCCTCGGCCTGTTCACCCCGCTGGCCGCGGCGGCGATCCTCAGCATCACCTCGTGCGTGGTGTACCTGGATCGTGCGGTCGGCTACTTCCCGGAGACGATCGGTGCCAACCAGGGGCCCGGTTACGCCTACCCGTTGCTCATCGGGGCGGGCGCGCTGGCACTGCTGTTCACCGGCCCGGGACGGGCGTCCGGCGATGCCGGCTTCTCGTGGCGCAAACGCCCGGTCGGCTGGGGAGTGTTCGGCATCCTGCTGGCCGCGGCCGCGGTGCTCGTCGTCGTGCTGGTGTTCCGCTGATCAGCGTGCCGGGCCAGGCAGCTGGTCAGCCGGAGGAAGCCGCCGAGTCGTCCGCCGAATCGTCCTCGGCGCTCTGCTCGGCGGCTGTTTCGCTCGTGCCCGTGGGGGCCTTCGCGGTGTCGCCTGTGCCCGTGGGGGCCTTCGCGGTGTCTGCCGAGGCGTCCTTGCCGACGCCGTCCGCCGGGGCGTCTTCCTGCTTCGTGCCGGCGTCGTCCTGGTCTTCTCGCGGTTTCTCCGGCATCGGCGGGAAGGCCGGGATCCGCCCGCCGCTCAACACCGCGATGATCGGCAGGTGCCGCGCCCGCACCCCGGGCAGCCGCACCTGCTCCTTGTCCGCCAGCACCGCGAACACCTTGGCGTCGGACACCACGGACAACCCGGTGAGTTCACCCCATCCGATGAATCTCGAGCCGAAGACGGTGCGCGCGGTCAGCCCGGTGGCGTCGACCGTCGTTTGGGTGCGCAACACCCACACGGCGAACCCGATCGGCAGCAGGTAGACGGTGGCCAGCCACCACGACGACCAGGCGAACGGGGTGGCGCTGACCATGGCCAGGAAGGCCGCGACCACCGCAACGCGCGGCATCCGGAACGTCGCCTCCTTGACCGGCGGTCGCTCGGGCGTGGACGGCTGCGGTTCGGACTTCTCGCTCACCTGGTGAATGGTGCCTGGCGCCGTGCCAGGGCCCGTCGGCGGGGTGGCGGGGGCGCCGCGCCGTCTCGCCATGCGAGAGCTGCGTCTCGCAGAATTGACACTGCGCAGCGTGACCGGATAAGTTGGCGGCGTGCAGAAGCTGAGCAGCCTCGTAATTCGCCCGCGCGTCGACGCGTAGCGGGTGAAGCGAGCTGCGTCGACGCGCGGACCCTCGTCCGACCTGGTGGTCGGCGGGGGTTTTTTCATGCGACGACGACCCGAGCAGATACTCCGAGAAGACCACAAGACCCCGAGAAGACACCACGACCGTGAACACCACGTGTAAGAACGAGGCAGCACGATGACCAGCGCCACATCGCGAGCGCGTTCCCGTTCCGCGGGCAGCCCCGCAGGCGGGACCGCCAAACCAGCAGCCCCCAAGCCCGCTCCGCCCGCGGGGACCCCGATCCGGGTCACCGGAGCCCAGTCGCTGGTGCGGTCACTCGAGGCGGTAGGCGTCGAAGTCGTCTTCGGCATTCCCGGCGGGGCCATCCTGCCTGCCTACGATCCGCTGCTCGACTCCACCAAGCTCCGGCACGTGCTGGTCCGGCACGAGCAGGGCGCGGGGCATGCGGCGACCGGGTACGCGCAAGCGACCGGCAAGGTGGGCGTGTGCATGGCCACGTCCGGCCCCGGGGCGACCAACCTGGTCACCCCGCTGGCGGACGCGCACATGGACTCGGTCCCGGTGGTGGCGATCACCGGTCAGCAGACCCGTGCGCTGATCGGCACCGACGCCTTCCAGGAAGCCGACATCTGCGGCATCACGCTGCCCATCACCAAGCACAACTTCCTGGTGACCGATCCGGCGGAGATCCCGCGCACGATCGCCGAGGCGTTCCACCTGGCGTCCACCGGCCGTCCGGGGCCCGTGCTGGTGGACATCCCGAAGGACGTGCTGCAGGAGACGACGTCGTTCTCCTGGCCGCCGGAGACCCGGCTGCCCGGCTACCGGCCGACGCTGCGCCCGCACGGCAAGCAGGTCAGGGAGGCCGCCCGGCTGATGACCAGGGCCCGCCGCCCGGTGTTCTACGTCGGCGGTGGCGTGATCAAGGCCAAGGCGTCCGACGCGCTGCGCGAGCTGGCCGAGCTGACCGGGATCCCCGTGGTGACCACGCTGATGGCCCGCGGCGCCTTCCCGGACTCGCACCGGCAGCACCTGGGGATGCCCGGCATGCACGGTTCGGTCGCCGCGGTCGCGGCGATGCAGCGGGCCGACCTGCTGATCGCGCTCGGCGCCCGGTTCGACGACCGGGTCACCGGCAAGCTGGACAGCTTCGCGCCGGACGCCACCGTGGTGCACGCCGACATCGACCCGGCGGAGATCTCCAAGAACCGCAAGGCCGACGTGCCGATCGTGGGCGACTGCAAGGAGATCATCACCGAGCTGATCTCCGCGGTGAAGGCGGAGATCGCCGCGGGCCACACGGCGAAGCTGGACGACTGGTGGACGCAGATCGACGCGTGGCGCCGCACCTACCCGCAGGGCTACGACTGGCCGAAGGACGGGTCGCTGGCCCCGCAGTACGTCATCGAGCGCATCGGGCAGATCGTCGGGCCGGACGCCCTCTACGTGGCCGGGGTGGGGCAGCACCAGATGTGGGCGGCCCAGTTCATCTCCTACGAAAAGCCCGGCACCTGGATCAACTCCGGCGGCCTCGGCACCATGGGGTTCGCCGTGCCTGCGGCGATGGGCGCCAAGTTCGGCAGGCCGGACAAAGAGGTGTGGGCCATCGACGGCGACGGCTGCTTCCAGATGACCAACCAGGAGCTGGCCACGTGCGCCATCGAGGGCGCGCCGATCAAGGTCGCCGTGATCAACAACGGCAACCTGGGCATGGTCCGGCAGTGGCAGAACCTGTTCTACGAGGAGCGGTACTCCAACACCGACCTTGGCACGCACGCCCACCGCATCCCGGACTTCACGCTGCTGGCCGAGGCCATGGGCTGCGTCGGGCTGCGCTGCGAGACCAAGGAAGAGGTCGACGAGGTCATCGAGAAGGCCAGGGGCATCAACGACCGGCCGGTGGTGATCGATTTCGTGGTCGGCAAGGACGCCCAGGTGTGGCCGATGGTCGCGGCGGGAACCAGCAACGACGAGATCATGGCCGCGCGCGGCATCCGCCCGCTGTTCGACGACGACGACGTGTCGGAAAGGGAGCTGTGATGAGCGTCCACACCCTGAGCGTGCTGGTGGAGAACAAACCGGGTGTGCTGGCGCGCGTGTCCGGGCTGTTCTCCCGCCGCGGCTTCAACATCGAGTCGCTGGCCGTCGGCCCGACCGAGAACCCGGAGATCTCCCGGATGACCATCGTCGTCGCGGTGGAGGACCTGCCGCTGGAGCAGGTCACCAAGCAGCTGAACAAGCTGGTGAACGTGATCAAGATCGTGGAGCTGGAGCCGTCCAGTTCCGTGCAGCGCGAGCTGATGCTGATCAAGGTGCGCGCCGACGCCACGGTGCGCAGCCAGGTGCTGGAGACCGTGCAGTTGTTCCGCGCCAAAGTGGTCGACGTCTCGCCGGAAGCGCTCACCATCGAGGCGACCGGCACCGCGGACAAGACCTCCGCGCTGCTGCGCATGCTCGAGCCCTACGGCATCCGCGAGATCGTGCAGTCCGGGATGGTGGCCATCGGCCGTGGCGCCAAGTCCATCACCGCGTCGGCGATCCGCTGACAGCGCGCACAGTCAACCGAAAACACCCGCACCGGAAGGAAGCAATACCCCTCATGGCAGTTGAGATTTTCTACGACGACGACGCCGACCTCGGTCTGATCCAGCAGCGCAAGGTAGCGGTGATCGGCTACGGCAGTCAGGGCCACGCGCACGCGCTGAGCTTGCGCGACTCGGGCGTCGACGTGCGGGTGGGCCTGCCCGAGACGTCGAAGTCCCGGGCCAAGGCCGAGGAGGAAGGCCTGCGGGTGGTCACGCCCGCACTAGCCTCAGAAGAGGCCGACCTGATCATGGTGCTGGCGCCGGACACCGCGCAGCGCAAGATCTACGCCGAGGACATCGCGCCGCACCTGAAGTCCGGCGACGCGCTCTACTTCGGCCACGGGTTCAACATCCGCTACGGCCTGATCCAGCCGCCGTCGGACGTCGACGTCGCCATGGTCGCGCCGAAGGGCCCCGGTCACCTGGTGCGCAGGCAGTTCGTCGACGGCAAGGGCGTGCCGTGCCTGATCGCCGTGGAGCAGGACGCCTCCGGCAACGCGCAGGCGCTGGCGCTGTCCTACGCCAAGGCGATCGGCGGCACCCGCGCCGGCGTCATCAAGACCACGTTCGCCGAGGAGACCGAGACCGACCTGTTCGGTGAGCAGACGGTGCTCTGCGGCGGGGTGAGCGCGCTGATCCAGGCCGGCTTCGAGGTGCTCACCGAGGCCGGCTACGCCCCGGAGATCGCCTACTTCGAGGTGCTGCACGAGCTGAAGCTGATCGTGGACCTGATCTACGAGGGCGGTATCGCCGGCCAGCGCTACTCGGTGTCCGACACCGCCGAGTACGGCGACCTCACCCGCGGCCCGCGGGTGATCGGCCCGCAGGTGAAGGAGGAGATGCGCAAGATCCTGGCCGAGATCCAGGACGGCTCGTTCGCCCGCGAGTGGGTCGCCGAGGACGAGGCGGGCAGGCCGAACTTCACCAAGCTGCAGGCCGAAGGCGCCGCGCACCCGATCGAGGAGGTCGGCGCCCGGCTGCGCAAGATGATGGCCTGGGTCAAGCCCACCGTCTGAGCACGGATTTCCCGGTACGCGGCCCGGGTCGCCGGGGGAGCATCCCCGTGGTGGCCCGGGCCGTCGCCGGTGGTTGGCACGCGGTGCAAGTCTTCGGCACTCTGGCGCTCCGACTGTCCAGGTCGCTCGTCATCCCGTAGTGTTGGTGACAGGCAGCTGTGAAGGAATGACCCACCGCAAGGGGTGCCGCTCACGGTCGCTTTTTTCCAACCGGCGGGCAGCCGGATCGCCGACGAACAGGATCAACCACCGTGACCGCACCTCCCCAGGCGGCCGAGAGGCCGCGCCATCGCTCTGATTTCGCCCGGCTGTCGCGTCGCATCCGCGACGCGGGCCTGTTCGACCGTCGGCCGCTGTACTACACGCTCAAGATCGCGTTCAACCTGCTGATGCTCGCCGCGGCCTGCGTCGGCTTCGCGCTGATCGGGGATTCGTGGTGGCAGCTGCTGATCGCCGCCGGCCTGGCCGTCGTGTTCGCCCAGCTGGCCTTCATCGGCCACGACGCCGGGCACAAGCAGATCTTCCGCAGCAGCCGGGCCAACGACGTGGTGGGTTACCTGCACGGTGGCCTGATCGGCATGAGCTACGGCAGCTGGCTGCGGAACCACAACGCGCACCACGCCAACCCGAACCACGAGGAACACGACCCGGATCTGGACATCCCCGCGCTGTCGTTCACCGAAGAGCAAGCGGGCGCCAAGCGCGGTTTCCAGCGCTGGCTGACCAAATACCAGGCGTACTTGTTCTTCCCGCTGCTGCTGCTCGAGGGGCTGGCACTGCGCATCACCGCGGTGCGCGCCGTGATCAACGGCACGGTGAAACTGCGCAAGCTGGAAGCCGTTCTGCTGGCCGGCCACATCGGCGGGTACCTCGCCGTGGTGTTCCTGGTGCTCTCGCCGCCGATCGCGGTGCTGTTCATCGTGGTGCACCAGTGCCTGTGGGGCGTGTACCTGGGGTGCTCGTTCGCGCCGAACCACAAGGGCATGCCGACACTGAAACCGGGGGAGAAGATCGACTTCCTCCGCAAGCAGGTGCTGACCTCGCGCAACGTGCGCGGTGGCCCGATCGTCGACTGGGTGCTCGGCGGGCTGAACTACCAGATCGAGCACCACTTGTTCCCGACCATGCCGCGGCCGAACCTGCGCCGGGCCCAGCCGATCGTGCAGCAGTTCTGCCGGGAGATCGGCCTGTCCTACAGTCAGACGGGGTGGCTGCGCTCCTATCGGTACGTGCTGCAGTACCTGCATTCCCTGGGCGCGCCGCTGCGTGCACAGTCCGCATGACCGGCGGCGGGTAGCTCGCCGCGGGGTCAAGGCACGGTGAGGCGCATGGTGCGCCTTTGCCGAACGCCGGCGAGCTGCCGGGCCTGACCGGCCACGGTCACCCTGGTCGGCCGTCGCAGCGGGAAAGGCCGGGCCGCAGCCGACCTCCAGGACCAGCAACGGCGGCGCCCTACTCAGGGGCGAGCGCCTGCACCCAGCCCGGCGAGCAGCAGGACGACCAGTTCGTCGTCTGCCGAGCTCTCGGCACACGATCGACGGCCACGGTGTGCCCGTCGATCGTGATCTTCTCGGTGCCACTGGTCCTGGCGGCCTCCCGGTCGGCGGGTGCGGCGGTATCAACGACGCCGGCCTGCGACGTGCTGCAGCCGGAGGAGCGCGACCGCGGTCGCGACGCAGCCGAGGGCGACGATGCTGGCGGCCCTGGCGATGTGCAACTCGTTCGGCCCTTCTCGGGTGGATGGTTCCCCTGCGCGCATCCACTCGGCACAGTGGCTGGTCACCCACACGAACGATTGACGGTGTGCGGATCATCGCTGCTTTGGTGCGAGGCGGGTCGTTCACCGGATCGTGTTTCCCGCCGATGAGCAGCACTGCTCGCCCCGGGCCACTGCCCGATCGCCCGGCAGGGGCATGTTCCACCTGGGAGGTACGGCGTTCGAGGAAGCATCCGAGGTGTCAGGACGCGTATTCGACGGCCTGGCCGGAGCCTCCGGCACCGACGACGGCGATCGGGTCGCCCGCGGCCGCGGCGGATGTGGACGACCCGGTCACGACAGGGCGCACGTCGCCGGAAACGGTGAAATCGACGATTCCGGTGGGTGCTCGATCACAATTTCCGGCCGGCGTCCCAACATGTGGTCGCAATTCGCCGACGTGGCGTACATCATCCCAGCTCATGACGCCTGCCGGCGGGCCGCTCGATAGACTTCGGGCTCAGCCAAGACACGACGTTTCGGAGTCTGTTTCGTGACCACGCCTGATCGTCCTGTAGTTCTTCTCGCCGAAAAGCTGGCCCCGTCCGTCCACGAGATCCTCGGTGACGAGGTCGAGATCCGTCAGGTCGACGGCACCGACCGTCCGGCCCTGCTGGAAGCCGTGCGTTCCGCGGACGCCCTGCTGGTGCGATCGGCCACCAGGGTCGACGCCGAGGTGCTGGCCGCGGCCCCGAAGCTGAAGGTCGTCGCGCGCGCCGGTGTCGGTCTGGACAACGTCGAGGTCCCGGCCGCCACCGAGCGCGGTGTGCTGGTGGTCAACGCCCCCACCTCCAACATCGTGTCGGCCGCCGAGCACGCCGTCGGCCTGCTGCTGTCCGTGCTGCGCCGGATCCCCGCCGCCCACCAGAGCCTGCAGCAGGGCGAGTGGAAGCGCAGCGCGTTCACCGGTGTCGAACTGAACGGCAAGACGGTCGGTGTCATCGGCCTCGGCAAGATCGGTCAGCTGTTCGCGCAGCGGGTGGCCGCCTTCGGCGTCGAGCTGATCGCCTACGACCCGTACGTGTCGCCGGCGCGCGCCGCGCAGCTGGGCATCGAGCTGGTGGAGCTGGACGAACTGCTCCGCCGCGCGGACGTCATCTCGATCCACCTGCCCAAGACGCCGGAGACCGTCGGCCTGATCGACGCCGAGGCGCTGGCCAAGACCAAGCGCGGCGTCATCCTGATCAACGCCGCGCGCGGCGGCCTGGTGGACGAGGAGGCGCTGGCCAAGGCGGTCGCCGACGGGCACGTCGGCGGTGCCGGGGTGGACGTGTTCGCCGAGGAGCCCGCGACCACCAGCCCGCTGTTCGGCCTGCCCAACGTCGTCGTCACGCCGCACCTGGGTGCGTCGACCCGCGAGGCACAGGACAGGGCGGGCACCGACGTGGCCAAGTCGGTCCTGCTGGCGCTGCGCGGCGACTTCGTGCCGGATGCGGTGAACGTGGCCAGCGGCAAGGTCAGCGACGAGCTGCGGCCGTACCTGCCGCTGACCCAGAAGCTGGGTGTGGTGCTGGCCGCCTTCTCCAGCCAGCCGCCCGCGTCGGTGACCGTCGAGGTGCGCGGCGAGCTCGCTGCGGAGGACCCGAGCGTGCTGTCCCTGGCCGCGCTGCGCGGTGTGTTCGACGCCGTGGTGGAGGACCAGGTGACGTTCGTCAACGCGCAGCGGCTGGCGGACGACCTGGGCGTGCAGGTCGACGTGGTCACCGAGCCGGAAAGCCGGATCTACCGCAGCGAGGTGACGGTGCGCGCGGTGCACGCGGACGGGACGTCGTTGTCGGTGTCCGGGGCGATCACCGGCTTGGACGAAGTGGAGAAGATCGTCGAGGTCAACGGCAGGCACTTCGACATCCGCGCGGAAGGCCACATGCTGTTGCTCGAGTACCCGGACCGCCCGGGCGTGATGGGCAGCGTCGGCACGCTGCTCGGCGAGGCGGGGGTCAACATCGAGGCTGCGCAGATCAGCCAGACCACCGACGGGGCGGACGCCGTCATGTTGCTGCGGGTGGACCGGCCGGTGAACCAGGACGTGCTCGGCCCGATCGGCAGCAGCGTCGGCGCGCGCACGGTGCGGGCGGTGACGTTCCCCCGATAGGCCATCATCCGGCTCGATGCGGTGATCAAGTCCGGCGCCGCACGGCCGATGGGGGTGGCGAGATCACTGAGTGTGGTGCCTGCCGGTAACCTGCCCCGTGGCGGGACATTGCCCGGCAGTACCCGGAGTAAACCGGCGTACGTGCGAAGACGGAGGTATCGGATGCGGCTCGCGGTGATCCCCGGTGACGGGATCGGACCCGAGGTCGTGGCAGAGGCCCTCAAGGTGCTGACGGAAGTCGCGCCGAACACCGAGATCACCAACTACGACTTGGGCGCCGCGCGGTGGCACTCGACCGGAGAACTGCTCCCCGAGTCCGTGCTGAACGAGCTGCGGGAGCAGGACGCCATTCTGCTGGGCGCGGTCGGTGACCCGTCGGTGCCGAGCGGGATCCTCGAGCGTGGCCTGCTGCTGCGGCTGCGGTTCGAGTTGGATCACCACGTGAACCTGCGTCCGGCGCGGCTGTACCCGGGGGTGCAGGGGCCGCTGGCCAACCCCGGAGAGGTCGACATGGTGGTGGTGCGGGAAGGCACCGAGGGTCCGTACGTGGGCAACGGCGGCATCCTGCGCAAGGACACCGAGCACGAGGTCGCCACCGAGGTCTCGCTGAACACCGCGTTCGGCATCAAGCGGGTGGTCGACGACGCCTTCAAGCGGGCGTCCCAGCGGCCGCGCAGGCGGCTGACGTTGGTGCACAAGACCAACGTGCTCACCCACGCCGGCTCGCTGTGGTCGCGGGTGGTGGAGGAGGTGTCGCTGCAGTACCCGGACGTGTCCGTCGACTACATGCACGTCGACGCGGCCACGATCCACCTGGTCAACGACCCTTCGCGGTTCGACGTGATCGTCACCGACAACCTGTTCGGCGACATCATCACCGACCTGGCGGCGGCCATCACCGGCGGCATCGGCCTGGCCGCGAGCGGGAACCTGGACGTCACCAGGCAGAACCCGAGCATGTTCGAGCCGGTGCACGGTTCCGCCCCGGACATCGCCGGGCAGGGCATCGCCGACCCGACCGCCGCGGTGCTGTCGGTGGCGATGCTGCTCGACCACCTCGGCGAGCGCGAGGCGGCCCGCCGCATCGAAGCGTCCGTGGCGTTCGACCTGGCCACCCGGGACCACGCCAACCCCGGATCCACCAGGGCGATCGGCGACCGGCTCGCCGCGCTCGTCTCGTCCAGCAACAGGGCGGCCAGCTGACCGATCCGTTCAGGCAGGCTTGCAACGGCGCCCCGCTCCCAGCCTGGAGCGGGGCGCCTTGTTCTGACCGACTCGTCGCCTCGGACGGCCAAGGGAAGCAGGTCGTGGTCGCCATCGGCTCGTGGTGTCGGCGCCGGCGGACCGGACAGGTCGCCGACACTGCGTTCCTCCCCGGGACGGGCGCAGTCCCGCCTCGTCGGTGGTTGGTGATCGTGTGGCCGCACCCCGGCGGTCCCGGGGTGAGCGGCGCACCTGGAGTTCGAGAGCCGGGCGATCCGGCCGCACCCCGGCGGTCCCGAGGCGAGCGGCGCACTCCGATCGGTTCTCATACTCTGAGAACTGGGCCCGATTTCTGAGAACGCCGGGTGATGTGGCATGATGTCGGACATGGCATCCGCCGTGATCATTATTGGCAGGCGCGCCGAGTAGCGCTCGACACCGAGCTACCCGGCGCGCAGACCTCTCGCATCCACGCGAGGGGTTTTTTGTTTTTCCGGCAACGCACAACTTCATCCGACACGGCTCGTCCATACGGGAGTGACCACAGTGAACCGCACAGTCCCCGCAGGAACACCACTCGGCGACGCATTCCACGTCTACGACACGACGCTGCGCGACGGGGCTCAGCGGGAGGGCATTTCCTACTCGATCGCCGACAAGATGGCGGTCGCCCGGTTGCTGGACGAGCTCGGGGTCGGCTTCATCGAAGGCGGATGGCCCGGCGCCCTGCCGAAGGACACCGAGTTCTTCGCCCGCGCGGCACGCGGGGAGCTGACCCTCAAGCACGCCGTGCTGGTGGCGTTCGGCTCCACCCGCAAGGCAGGCACCACGGCCGCCCGTGACCCGCAGGTGCGCGCGCTGCTCGATTCGCAGGCGCCGGTCGTCACACTGGTGGCGAAGTCCGACCGCAGGCACATCGAGCGCGCGCTGAAGGTCGACGTGCCGGAAGCCTGCGCCATGGTCCGGGACACGGTCTCGTTCCTCGTCGGCGAAGGGCGACGGGTGTTCCTGGACGCCGAGCACTTCTTCGACGGCTACGCCTTCGACCCCGACACCGCGTTGCGGGTGCTGGAAGCCGCGGGGGAGGCGGGCGCCGACGTCGTGGTGTTGTGCGACACGAACGGCGGCCAGCTTCCGCTCGGCATCGCCGAGACGGTGGCCGCGGTGAAGGAGCGGACCGGGCTGCGCCTCGGCATCCACTGCCAGGACGACACCAGCTGCGCGGTGGCCAACACGGTGGCCGCGGTGCAGGCGGGCGCCACGCACGCGCAGTGCACGGCGAACGGGTACGGCGAGCGGGCTGGCAACGCCGATCTGTTCGCCGTGCTGGGCAACTTGGTGACCAAGCTCGGCATGGAGGTGCTGCCCAGCGGATGCGCCGCGGAGATGACCCGGGTTTCGCACGCCATCGCGGAGATCGCCAACATCGCCCCGGACACCCACCAGGCCTACGTCGGGGCGTCGGCGTTCGCGCACAAGGCGGGGCTGCACGCCAGCGCGATCAAGGTCGACCCGCTGCTGTACAACCACATCGACCCCGAGGTGGTCGGCAACGACATGCGGGTGCTGGTCACCGAGATGGCGGGCAGGGCCAGCCTGGAGCTCAAGGGCCGCGAGCTGGGTGTCGACCTGGCCAGCAGGCCGGCCGCGCTGAGCGGGGTGGTGGAGCAGGTGAAGGCGCTGGAGGCCAAGGGATGGTCGTTCGAGGCCGCCGACGCCTCGCTCGAGCTGCTGCTGCGCCGGGCGATGGACGCCGACGCGGACCCGGGCGAGGAGCGGATGGCGCCGGAGGCGCCGTTCGAGCTGGAGTCGTACCGGGTCGTGCTGGACCACCGCAGCGACGGCCAGGTGATCTCGGAGGCCACCGTCAAGGTGCACGTGGCGGGGGAGCGGGTGATCGCGACCGCGGAGGGCAACGGACCGGTGCACGCGCTGGACGCCGCGCTCCGCAAGGCCCTGACGCCGTACCTGCCCTGGCTGGACGAGGTCGACCTGGCCGACTACAAGGTGCGCATCCTGAGCGGAACGCACGGCACCAACGCGGTCACCCGGGTGCTGATCGACAGCACCGACGGCGAACGGGAATGGACCACGGTGGGGGTGCACGAGAACATCGTGGAGGCCAGCTGGCTGGCGCTGTGCGACGCGCTGGTGCACAAGTCCATGCGGGTGTGATGTGGCGAACGACACTGCGACGGACCTCGGCGCGCTCGGGGCGGGCGCGGGTTCGCGGCCCGTCCGGGTGCGCCGGACCTGGTCAGGTGGTGATCGGAACGTCTCGGCCGCCCCGGTAGTGTGCGGGTATGCGTCTGGCTCGAATCGCACATCCGTCCGGTGTCGCCTTCGTCGTCATCGAGGGCGACGAGGTCGCCGAGATCGCCGACCACCCGTTCGGCCAGCCCCAGTTCACCGGCAAGCGGTGGCCGTTGGCCGATGTGCGGCTGCTGGCGCCCATCCTGCCGACCAAGATCATCGGGGTCGGCAAGAACTACGCCGCGCACGCGGCCGAGATGGGCGGGGAGCCGCCGTCCACCCCGCTGCTGTTCCTCAAGCCGTCCACCGCCGTGATCGGGCCCAACGCGCCGATCAAGCGTCCGCCGAGTTCGGCGCGCGTGGACTACGAGGGGGAGCTGGCCGTGGTGATCGGGCAGCCGGTGCGCAACGTGCCTGCGTCCAGGGCCAAGGACGTCATCCGCGGCTACACCATCGCCAACGACGTGACCGCGCGTGACCAGCAGCAGGCCGATGTGCAGTTCACCAGGGCGAAGAGCTACGACACGTTCTGCCCGCTCGGCCCGTGGATCGAGACCGACCTGGATCCGTCCGACCTGCGGGTGCGCACCACGCTGGACGGCGAGGTGAAGCAGGACGTCAGCACGGCGCAGATGATCCACTCGGTGGCCGACCTGGTGGCGTTCGTCTCCGAGATCATGACGCTGTTGCCGGGCGACGTGATCCTCACCGGCACCCCGGAGGGCGTGGGGCCGATGGTGGCCGGGCAGGAGGTGTCGGTCACCATCGACGGGATCGGCACCTTGACCAACCCGGTGGTCGACGCCTGACACCGCACCGGTGTCCGCGTGCGCCGGTGATCGTCCGGCGCCGCGCCGCGGGAGATCAGCGCCGGGCGAACGCCGGAGCGTGCTCGGGGCGGATGCCGATCCCGATCAACCGGGCCGGGAAGTACGACAGCCACGGCATCCGGCGCATGAGCGCCATCATCGCGGTCGGCGGCTCGGCCACCTTCCCGCGGAGCACCGGATCCACCAGCTGCCGGTGCATGGTGCGCTGCATGGCTTGCACGGCGACCGTGGGCAGCCACCGCCTGCGCCTGACCTTGGCCAGGTCGTCCGTGGTGACCTGGCCCTTGCGCAGCGGCTCGGCCAGCAGCGTCCCGGCGGCCACGGCGTCCTGCACCGCCAGGTTGATGCCGACGCCGCCGACCGGGCTCATGGCGTGCGCCGCGTCGCCGATGCACAGCAGGCCGGGCAGGTGCCACTGCTTGACCCGGTTCAGCCGGACGTCGAGGTGCTTGACGTCGTCCATCGAGCCGATCTCCCCGGTGCGTTCCGCCGCCCACGGGAAGACTTTGCCGATGCGTTCCCGGAAAGCGTCGATGCCTGCGGCGCGCAGCTGGTCGTCGGTGCCCTTCCGGCCGATGAGGGCCATCTGGTAGTAGCCCTCGCGCGGCACGGCCAGGGCCAGCTCGCCGTCCTGCAGCGCCGGACGCAGCGTGGTCGGCGGGTCGTTCGGGTAGCGCGGCAGCCGGAACCACCACACGTCGAACGGCACCGGGAACTCCACCACCGGCAGCTCGACCGCCTTCCGGACGATCGACCACCGGCCGTCGGCCGCGACCGTCAGCTTCGCGTGCAGCTCGCGTTCCTCGCCGGTGACCCGGTCGGTGAACCGGACCCCGGTGACCGCGCCGCCGCGCGATCGCAGCACGTCGGTCACCTCGGCGTTGTGCAGCAGCGTGAAGCCAGGTTCCTCCGCCGCGGCCTCGGCGAGCAGGTCGAGCAGCTCCCACTGCGGGACCATCGCGATGTAGGGGTGGGGCACCCGCAGCCGTTTCAGGTCCACCACCACGACCTGCTCGCCGTCCGGGGTGGGAAAGCTCACCTCGGTGATCTTGCTGTGCGGCCGTTCGGCGAACCGGTCGGCCAGGCCGAGCTCGTCCAGCAGGGTCAGCGTCGACGGGTGCACGGTGTCACCGCGGAAGTCCCGCAGGAAGTCCGCGTGCTTCTCCAGCACGGTGACCTCGATGCCTGCCCGGGCGAGCAGCAGGCTCAGCACCATGCCCGCCGGTCCGCCGCCGGACACGGCGACCGTCGTGGTGAGCTTCATGGCCGCCCCCTTTTTCATCGCCTGTTGAATAACTCCACGATGCCGCGGCCGACGCCGTCGCGTCAAGCGAATTGCCGCCGGATACCCTGATGAGCGCTATGACTGAGCTCTCACGTCCGGTTCGCGTTCGGTTCTGTCCGTCCCCGACGGGTACCCCGCACGTCGGCCTCATCCGCACCGCGTTGTTCAACTGGGCCTTCGCCCGGCACCACGGCGGCAAGCTGGTGTTCCGCATCGAGGACACCGACGCCGCGCGCGATTCCGAGGAGTCCTATCAGGCGTTGCTCGAGGCGCTGCGCTGGCTCGGGCTGGACTGGGACGAGGGGCCCGAGGTCGGCGGCGACTACGGGCCGTACCGGCAGAGCGAGCGGCGGGAGATCTACGCCGACGTGGCCAAGCGGCTACTGGAGGCGGGCGAGCTGTACGAGTCCTTCTCCACCCCGGAGGAGGTCGAGCAGCGCCGCCGGGAAGCGGGCGAGGACCCGAAGAAGGGCTACGACAACTACGACCGCACGCTCACCGAGGAGCAGAAGGCGGCGTTCCGCGCCGAGGGGCGCAAGCCGGTGCTGCGGCTGCGCATGCCGGAGGGCGAGATCTCCTGGACCGACCTGGTGCGCGGCAAGATCACGTTCCAGGCGGAGACGATTCCGGACCCGGTGCTGGTGCGGGCGAACGGGGACCCGCTGTACACGCTCACCAACCCGGTGGACGACGCGCTGATGGGCATCACCCACGTGCTGCGCGGGGAGGACCTGCTGCCGTCCACGCCGCGGCAGATCGCGCTGTACCAGGCGATGCAGCGGGCCGGTATCACCGATTTCGTCCCCGAGTTCGGCCACCTGCCGTACGTGATGGGGGAGGGCAACAAGAAGCTGTCCAAGCGGGACCCGCAGTCGAACCTGTTCAACTACCGCGAGCGCGGGTTCATCCGCGAGGGCCTGCTCAACTACCTGGCGCTGCTCGGCTGGTCGATCGCGCCGGACCGGGACATCTTCACCGTCGACGAGCTCGTCGAGGCGTTCGACATCGCCGACGTCAGCGCCAACCCCGCCCGGTTCGACCAGAAGAAGGCCGAAGCGATCAACGGCACCCACATCCGGGCGCTGGCGGTGGAGGACTTCACTCAGCGCGTCCTGCCGTACCTGATCGACGCGGGCGTGCTGCCCAAGGAGCCGAGCGAGGACCAGCTGAAGACGCTGTCCGCCATCGCGCCGCTGGTGCAGGAACGCGTCACGGTGCTGGGCGACGCCGTGCCCATGGTCAGGTTCTTGTTCGCCGAGGACGACTTCGTGGTCGAGGAGGACTCGGCGGCCAAGGCGTTCAAGGGCGATGCGGCCGAGGTGCTCCGGGCCGCGCTGTCCGCGCTGCAGGAGCTCCGGACGTGGGACGCGGCGGGCATCGAGGCCGCGCTGCACAAAGCGCTCATCGAGGGCATGGGCCTCAAACCGCGCAAGGCGTTCCAGCCGGTGCGGGTCGCTGTGACCGGGCGCACAGTGTCACCGCCGCTGTACGAATCGATGGAACTGCTCGGCCGGGAGAAGTCGCTGGCGCGGCTGACGGACGCGCTCAGCCGCCTCGAAGGGTGAACGAAACCGCCAACTGGCGGTACCGCATTCACACCGTTGGCAGAGTCGCCGGGCGGGGCGGAACCTTTAACCTCGCGTGGTGGAGTTCGCGCTTGCCCCGACCAGGCCGCGAAACGGAGCGAACCCCCCGGAAATCCGGGACGGTTCCGTCGTGCGCGCGGTGTTTCTCGACATCGACGACACGCTCGTTGATTTCACGACCGCCAGCCGAGCCGCGTTGACGGCGATGATCGGCCGCTCGGACATGTGGTCGCTGTGGGAGCGGATCACCGACGAGTACGTCGCCCGCGTGGTGACCGGGGAGCTGGACTACCCGACCATGCACCGGCGCCGCACGGCGGCCTTTCTGGAAGCAATCGGGGTGGCCGTGGACGAAGCGGACGCGGCGCGCTTCGAGCGCAGGCGGGCGGCGGGCATGCGGGCCCGCTTCCGGCTGTTCGACGACGTGCTGCCCTGCCTGACCAGATTGCGCGCCAACGGTCTGCGGATCGCCGCGGTGACCAATGCCTCGGGCACCCACCAGCGGGCCAAGCTGGAGGAGCTCGGGCTGAGCCCGTACATCGACCACGTGGCCATCGCGGGCGAGGTGGGTGCGGCCAAACCGGATCCGTTGATCTTTTACTCGGCCTGCGCCGCGGTGGACTGCGAGCCGCACGAGGCGATGCACGTGGGGGATCGGCTCCGCACCGACGCGGTAGGTGCCCGCAAGGCCGGCCTGCGCGGCGTCTGGTTGAACCGGTCGGGTGCCCGGGCCACGGTGCCCGAGGGGGTCACGGAGATCGGGTCGCTGGCCGAGCTGGCCGACCAGGTGGAGTACGCCATCGCGGGCACCGTGGTGCCCACACCCCGCTGACCTGGCACGACGGCGGAGGCGACCCCCGGCGACGGCGCTTGCAGCCGATCGGCTAGCATCTTGTGTGCACGAAAGAGATCGTGCCCTTGGGGTATGGTGTAATTGGCAGCACGACGGATTCTGGTTCCGTTAGTTCAGGTTCGAGTCCTGGTACCCCAGCTGCGATCGACGAAACGGCATCCGTTAGGATTCCAGTCAGTCGCAAACAGCTAGCCCCCGTCGTCTAGCGGCCTAGGACGCCGGCCTCTCACGCCGGTAGCGTGGGTTCGAATCCCATCGGGGGTACATTCCGAAAAGGCGAAATCGCCGTCGGCCGACGAGGCCGGCGGCGATTTCGTTTTCCGGCATTCCCGCTCGGTGACCGTCGGCACCGCGCCGGCCGGCGGAACTTCGGTCCGGGAAGCCGGGGAAGCGGATCCGCCTGCACCGGACCGATGACCGGGCAGGCGGCCGGCGGCCGGGAGCAGCGCGGACCGCCGGAGGGAGGGAAACCCGGGAGCGCTCGGGCGAGCCTCAGGCGGCGGTCAGCAGCTCCGTGCACTGGGCGCGGACGGCCGAGGTCAGGTCGTCGGCGACCGACACGTCCGGCACGGGCGCGGCCAGCGCCACGGTGTCGTGCTGCCAGATCCCCAGCAGGAAGGGCAGGTCCTGCGGGTCGACCTTGCCCAGCCGCTCCGGCCAGATGCCGCTCGGCTGCTCGGCGAACCACTCGACGTGCGTGGTCACCCCTTCGACGGTCTCCTCGATGCCCAGCACGCCGACCGGCGACGTCGGCGCGCCGTACATGGGGGAGTGCTGGTACAGCACCCACAGTTCGCGGTTCACCACGGTGATCACCCCACTGGTGGAAGGGCCGGCTTGTTCACTGTGGGCACGGATCCGATCACCGTGCCGGTTCACCTGCTCAGCCGACAGACACGCCACGGGCGCGCAGCCACGGGATCGGGTCGACCGGCGTGCCGCCGACGTGCACCTCGAAGTGCAGGTGCGGGCCGGTGGAGTGGCCGTTGGAGCCGATGGTGGCGATCTGCTGTCCGGCGCGCACCCGTTGCCCGGCGTGCACCGAGAACTCGTACATGTGCCCGTAGACGGTGATCGTGCCGTCGTCGTGCCGGATGCGGACCCACAGGCCGAAGCCGCTGGCCGGCCCGGCTTCGATCACTGTCCCGTCGGCGACCGAGACGATCGGTGTGCCGAGCGCGTTGGCGATGTCGATGCCTCGGTGCATCGTGCCCCAGCGGGGCCCGAAACCGGACGTCAGCGTGCCGTGGGTGGGGGCGACGAACTTCGGCCGGTAGGCCTGCCGCATGGCGCCGGTGGCGCCACCACGGAGCGCGGTGACGCGGGCTTCCAGGTCGTTGCTGAGCACGATCTCGGGTGCCTTCCCGATGGGCCGGTCGTCCGCGCCGGTCACGGCGGGAGGCCGCCTGGTCCGGAGCGCATCGTCCTGCACCGGCACTGCGGCCGCCGACGCGAGCTGTGTCCCCGCCGCCCCGATCGGCCGGTCGGCGGAGACGGTGGCCAGCGCGCTGGCACCGACCGCGGTGAAGTCGGTCGTGCCGAACGAGGCGGGGCGGGCGGCACCATGGGCCGGTTCCGGCGGCTGGTCCTGGGCGTCGTCGGTGTCGTCGCCAAACACCAACGGGGAACACATCACCGCTGCCCCGAGGACCGTTTTCACCACTTTGTCGCGAAGCGGAGAAATGACGGCGCTCCTTTCCGTGACACCGGGAACGGAATGCGCTGGGCTGTCGCGCGTTCGGTACGTGAGTCGTAGGCAGCGACGGCCCGCTGTGTCCGCGATCACTTCACGAGAAGCGTTCATGTCCCGGTTCATTTGGCGGCGCCGGCAACCGGTGTGCGACGGGTGGTGATTTTCCGACTGTGTCCGGCGATGGTCCGAAGCGGTGGACCGGGCGCGGCCGGGCGACGCCCGGCCGGCCGCGGTGCGCGGATTCGGCTGCCGTCCGGCCGGAAAACGAAAACCCACTGCAGGCGGGGTCGGGATCGCCTGCAGTGGGCAATTGCGGAGTGCGCCTGCGAGTGCAGACCCGCTGGCGGTGGCCGTCCGGTTCAGGCCGCCTGGCTGCTGGGCACCGCCATCGCCGCGCGCAGATTGTTCAGCGCGTTGTGAATGCGGCTTTTCACCGTGCCCGCCGGAATGCCGAGCATGGACGCGGCGGTGGCGGTGGTGCGGTCTTCGAAGTAGATCTTCTTGACGGTGGTGCGGTGCGACGGGGACAGCTTCTCCAGCGCCTCGTCCAGGTCGATCCTGGTGTTGATCAGATCGGTCGGGTCGGCGACGGTCGCCGCGTTGTGCAGCATCGGGTCGGACAGGTTGACCTCGGTCGGCCGGGCCTTACGGCTGCGGTGCAGGTCGATGGCCACGTTGTGGGCGATCCGGCGCAGCCAGCCGCGGATGGAGCCCAGGTCCTCGGTCAGCCGGTCGGCGTTCTTCCAGGCCCGCAACCAGGTCTCCTGCAGCACGTCCTCGGCGAGGTGGCGGTCGCCGCCGGTGAGCCGGGTGGCATATGCCAGCAGCGCGGGGCCGTGTTCCTTGATCACCTGGTTGATGTCGGTGCCGGTCATCGCGGGAGCCTTTCGGATGTCGTCGCAGGGGGAACGTTTCCTTGAAGCTGAAAGCGATGATGGTTCTTTTTCCGGCGGCCGTCGTGCGGTCTGTCCCTCTATTTCTTGGGTGGCGTCCCGCGATGTTTCAGGGGTGTCCCGAACCGATTGGTAGGGATAACCCCCACCTCCGGCAAAACCGCAGGTGGCGGCGTCCGGGTGAGGCATACGGAACGGTTGTGATTGCCCGGGAGGACGCGCGCACTTGCCCGACAGGGAAATACGTGAACAGGTTTCAAGAAAAGGACGACGGCGGAGCAAGTCGTGACCGACTTGACTCCACCGTGGGATCGCAGAATGTCCGGCGGAACGCAGAATATCCGCCGGAACGAGGCACGAATTGTGACCCGATCGGGACGATATCCGGGGTGGTCAGTCTCTGTCGCCGATTCTCCAGGTGCTGAACAAGGAATTGCCTGGTCGATGATCGGCGGCGCACCACCGGGTGAGCGGGTGTGCCGGGTCCGAGGGAGTGGCGGCGTGAGAGCGACTTCGCCAAGCCTGCAGTCGCGGTGAACGGTCGTCCCAGCGCGCGGCCAGCTCGTCCGGCACCGTGGTCGGGACGGCCCGGCGGGATGATCGGCCGAGTGGCCGCAGCGGTACGGTCGGGGAGAACGGCGAGTGGGGCCGCTTCCGCTCAGATCATGCCCGCGCGCAGCGCGTAGGCCACCGCGTGCGGACGGTTCCGCAGGTTCAACCGCTGCGTCACGCCCTGGATGATGTGTTTCACGCTCCGCTCGGAGTAGCACATCTTCTCGGCGATCTCGGCCGTGTCGTAGCCGTCTGCCAGCAGCCGGAGCACCTCGATCTCGCGCGTGGTCAGCTTCGCGCTGTTGGCGCCGATCGGGTCCAGCACCTCGCGCTGCAGGCGCTCCAGATGCTTGAGCAGGTCTCCCACCATGTGCGGTGGCAGCACGCCGCCGCCGGACGCCGCCGTGCGCACCGCGTGCGCGAGCCGCTCGCCGGTGGTGGCCACCCGTGGCAGCACGGCGACCACCCGGCAGGAGATCGCCGACATCAGGTCCTTCTCGTCGATCTTGTCGATCACCAGCACGACCGGCTTGCTGACCTCGGACGCCAGCCGCCGCAACGTCAGGATGCCGCGGTTGGCGGCCAGGTCGCCGGCGCAGAACACCAGCACGTCGGCGCCTGCGCGGCCGGACCACGGAACCAGCTGCAAGTGGGCCTGGCTGCTGATCTGGTTGGTCAGGCCGGCTTCCGTCACCGGGTCGGGCGCGCACACCGCCACCCGGATCGGAGCCTCCAGTTTCGCGTCGCTCACATGCCCTCCGCGTCACAAGCTTGGTGTCAACGCTGCTCACCGTGCGGGGGTGAGCACACAGGGTGGAACGCCAGCAGAATGGGCGGGCCCGCTTCAGCAAATCTCAACGTGCGCTCCCGCGTGGTCCCCACGCGATGTCGCCGGTACCGTCTTCGCCGTTGTTTTTGCTGGTAGACGGGTGGGGGCCGGCTCAAGACGGGAACCGAAATGGTCTCGACCAATTCTCAGCTTTGTGGTGCCGGGCGAGCTCGGCCCGGTTCGCAGCGTGTGCGGGGCCGCCCGGTCAGGCGGAACCGGACCCGGGGCATGCTCGATTCGTCGGTGCCGCCTCGGTGGCCGGTGACGTGGTGGCGACGAGCCGCAGCGCCGCGGCGAACTTGGCCAGTTCGTCGAGCAGGTGGGCCAGCCTGCCCGGCTGGGCCATCTCCGAGATGTACAGATCGATGACCTGCTGGTCGAGCCGGCCCTCGGTGAACCCGCTCGGCCCGTTCTCGCGTGCCTGATGCAGGTCGTGGAGGTAGCTGTGCACGGTGGCCAGCGTGTGCTCGATACTGGTGAGCGCCTTGGCTGCCGCCTCGGCGGACAGCACGAGCCTGCCGTCGGAGGCCATGCGATGCAATGCCTCGCCAGTCCACACGTGCGTTGCCTCTTCCACAGCGGTCTCCGAGTGCGATTCGCCGGCTAGGAGCCTCAGTCAACCAGCGACCCCACGGTCGCGCTACGCCACGCCGCGCGGGTTGCCCGAGCATGCGGTGGCACTGCCCATAAGTCGTGCGCCGGTATCGGACCGCGTAGTAAACCAACGCTAACCCACGTGATTCCCACAAAGACGGGTTGAGTCCCACACTGATTCGGGCATATCCTAGGGCGGCGCCGTGAACGCCCGGCCGCACCGAGGCCGTGACGGTTCTGGTAGCGCTCAACGCAGGGACGACTGGGACGGATCCCATGGTCAGCGACCAGTACCAGGTGCGACTCGTCGGGGTGCCGCGCATTCAACTGCCCGGATCCGACGTTGCGATCGGGCCTGCCCAGCGCCGGGCGGTCTTCGCCGCGCTGGCCCTTCGTCCTGGCCAGGTCGTCCCCCGTGACGAGCTCGTCGCGGCTGTCTGGGGCGACGACGCGCCGGCAAAGGTGACCGGCAGCGTGTACACGCACATTTCCGCGTTGCGGCGCGTTCTTGACAAGATCCCCGCGCCGTCCGGTCAGCCGGTGCTGACCGCGAGCAGGGCGGGCTACTGCTTGACCGTTCCGGCGGAGCGGATCGACGTCTTCCAGTTCACCCGGCTGCTCGAGGACGCCAGGCGATGCGGGAGCCTGCGCGACACCGACGGCGAACGCAAGGCGCTGGGCGAGGCGTTGGCGATCTGGCAGGACGAGCCGCTGGCCGGGGTCCCCGGTCCGGCCGCCGCCACCCAGCGCGCGCGGCTGACCGAACTGTGGCTGAGCGCTGTCGAACGGCACGCCGAGCTGCGGCTGGCGGACGGCCGACACGAGGAGGTCGTCGCCGAGCTGGCGGAGCTGGTGTGCGACCACCCGCTGCGGGAGAACATGCACCGCCTGCTGATGCTCGCCATGTGGCAGGGCGGGCACGCGGACGACGCGTTGGCGGTGTACCGGCAGGCGAAGCAGTTGATCGCCGACGCGGCGGGAATCGAACCCGGGCGTGCCTTGACGGAGGTGTACGAGCGCATCAAGGCGGGGGAACGGCCGTCGCCGCGGACGTGCGGCCCCGGTGCACGTCGACAGGTGCAGCTGCCGCCCAGGGCGCAGCCCTTCGTCGGGCGGGCCGCCGAACGTGAGCGGATCGGGCAGGCTCTGGCCGCGGTGGGCCGGGGACGGGGCGGCAGCCTCCTGGTCGAGGGTGGTCCGGGAACGGGCAAGACCGCCCTGCTGCTGGAGACGGTCGCCGCGGCACGCGCGGCAGGGCACACCGTCCTGTGGTCGGCCACCGACGAACTCGCCGCGATGACGTCGGTCGACCTGGTGTGCACGGCCGCCGAAGCCAACGCCACGGCGGGGGTGGTCGACGGTCTCCACCAGCTCGACCGGTGCAAGTCCGCCGTGCTGGCGCTGGCCGCGCAGGCGCCCACGGTGATCGTGGCCGACGACTGCCACTGGGCGCGCGACCGGATCGTCCGGGACCTGCGCGACGTGCTGGACGCCGCGGCCGGCCTGCCCTTGCTGGTGATCCTCGGCGCCCGTCCGTACCCGCGCGGCGCGGAGCTCCAGCGCGTGGTCCGGCGGATCCGCGCCGGCGGTGGCTGCATCGAACTCGGTCCGCTGTCCCCCGGCGAACTGCACGAGCTGGGCAGCGCGATGCTCGGCCGCGCGCTGACGCCCGACGCGGTGGCCACGGCGCACCGGCTCACCGGCGGGATCCCGGGTTACGCCCGCAGCTTCCTGGCCGTCGACGGACACGCCCGGCTCGGCGGCCGAGACCACGAGACCGGGCCCGTCTCTGCCCCGGGGTGCCAGGCGCTGGTGGAACTGATCACCGCCCAGTACTCCGTGCTGTCCGCACCGACCATGCGAATGCTGGCGACGGCCGCGCTGCTGGGCGGTTCGGTGCCGCGCGCGGCGCTGGCGGTGGCGCTGGACGCGGCCCCCGGTGTGCTGACCGAGGCGATCGACGAGGCGACGACGGCCGGGGTGATCGATGCCGACGGCGACGTGGTGCGGTTCCGGATCCCGGTGGTCCGCGAGGCGTTCGCGAGCAGGACACCGCAGAGCGTCCGGTCCGTGCTCCACGAGGAACTGGCCGCGCGGCTGGCCAGGGCGGGCATGGCCGCCGAGCTGGTTGGGAAGCTGCTGCTGAAGGCGCCGGGTGCGCTGGTCAAGGACTGGGTGCCCGATTGGCTGCTGGCGTCGGTCGCCGAACTCGGTGCGTCCGCTCCGTCGCTGGCCACCGAGCTGCTCACCAGGACGATCCGGCAGCCGTTCGCCACCGAGGCGCAGCGCGCGGCGATGCTGGCCGCGCTGACCAGGATCCTGTTGCCCTCCCGCGGGCTCGCTGGCGTCGGCGCCTTGCCGAGTGCGCGCCTGCAGGCCGCAGGGGGCGTCGTCCACCCTGTCCGGAAGATTCCGGTCGGCACGCAATGAACCAATTCCGGCGCGCATCCGTGCACTTGCTGACAGGCAGGTGGCCGCGAAGGTGCGGCAGGGAGAGCGCCGGGAAACGCGTGAGGGCGTCCTGACGTGACGACGGGGAGTGCTCGCACCGCGGGATGGTGTGCCGACTGCGGTCCCGTCAGGCCGGGACGTCGGCGACCGGTGCCTGCCCGGAAGGTAAGCGCCGGGAGCGCGGCTGAGCCGTGCGGGCAGTCTCGGAGGTTTGTCGACGTGCCCAAGGACGTCTCCGGCCTACGGGTGCAGCTGCTCGGCCAGCCACGGGCGTGGCTGGACGGGGTCGAGGTCGCACTCGGGCAGGCGCGGCAGGTGGCGGTGTTCGCCATCCTGGCCGGCCGTGGGGTGGGCCGGTCCGGCAGCTGGGTCACCGTGGCGGAGCTGCTCGACGGGGTGTGGGGAGGTGCGCCGCCGGCCAGCGCGCGTGGCAGCCTGCACACCTACGTCAGCGGGCTGCGTCGCGCGTTGCGCTCGACCGGGGCTCCGGTGGACCCGACGGAAGTGCTCGCGTCCCAGCAGGGCAGGTATCGCCTCGTCGTGGACAGGGACGCGGTCGACGTGGCCCGGTTCGAGCAGGCTGTCGCGCAGGCCCGCACCGTGGCCCGCGGCCGTCCCGAGATGGCATTGTCGTTGGTCGACGAGGCGCTGGCCGATTGGTCGGGGGACGCACTGCTCGGCGTGCCCGGCCCGTTCGCCGAGCGGGAGCGCGCCCGGCTGGAAGAGCTGCGGCTGAGTGCGCTCGAGCTGCGCGCCGAGCTGATGCTGACGCTCGGTGGGCACCGTGAGCTGATCCCCGAGCTGACCGAGCTGACCGAGCGACATCCGTTGCGGGAATCGCTGTACGCGGCGCTGATGCAGGCACTGCATCGGGACGGCCGCACCGGGGAAGCGCTCGAGGTGTACTACACCGCGCACCGTGTCCTGCGCGCCGAACTCGGGGTCGAACCTTCCGACACACTGCACGCCCTGCACCGGAAACTGCTCACCGGTTCCGGTGCGCACCCCGTCGCGCGGCACACCGGCTGGCTCTGCGTGACGCCCCCGGCCCGGTGCAAAGCCGCAGGCCACGGCGTTCGCCTGCGCGGTAGGGACGACGAGCTGGCCCACTTCGACGAGCTGATCACCGATCTGCTGGCCGGCCGCGGCGGGGTGCTGTTCGTCGAAGGAGAGCCCGGGGCGGGCAAGTCCGCCCTGCTGGGTGCTGCGCTGGCCGCAGCCGGTCGCGGGGGCTTCCAGCTGGCGTGGGCGGTGGCCGATCCGGCGCACCGGAATCAGCCGCTGCGGACCATCACCGCGTGCTTCGGCCCCGATGCGGGGGTGCTCGACGTTCCCGCTGACGTCGACGACGACGTGCTGGAGACCGCCGCCGATCACCTCGTCGACTTCGTCCGCGAAGCGTGCTCGCGAGGGCCGCTGGCGGTGGTGGTCGACGACATGCACTGGTCGGACGAGGCCAGCGTGGTCGTGTGGCAGCGCCTGGCTTCGAGCACCCGCCAGTTGCCGCTGCTGCTCGTCGCGGCGGCATCCTCGGGCCACGGCAGGTCCGATCTGGCCACGGTGAAGCGCTGTCTGCGGGCTCGCGGTGCCGACGTCGTCGAGCTGTCCCGGCTCTGCGACGACGACGTGGTCGGGCTCGTCGAGGACATGCTGGACGCGCGGGCCGGCGCCACCTTGCGTTCGGTGCTGCGGCGGGCCGTCGGCAACCCGCTGTTCGCCACCGCGATGGCCGAAGATCTGCTCCGGCGCGGCGTCCTGCACATTTCCGACGGCGTGGCCGACGTGGACGCCGAGGAGCCAGGTCTGTCGCGGAGGATGCAGGCGATCGTCGACCGGACGTTGCAGTTCGTCGTGCCGGAGACGCTCCGACTGCTGTCGACGGCGGCCCTGCTCGGGCAGGAATTCGCGGTGAGCCACCTGCTCGCGGTGGCCGACGCCGCGCCGCTCGAGGTCGCCGAGCACGTGGCGGCCGCCATCGCCGCAGGAATCCTGGAACCGGCCGAGGACGCGGTCACCTTCCGGCATCCGCTGCAGCGGGAAGCGCTGTACCAGCGGTGGTCCGAGGCGGCGCGCACGGTGGCGCACCGCCGGGCGGCCGAAGCGCTGTCCGGCAGCGGATGCCCGATCGAGGTGGTCGCGCACCAGCTGGCCGCGGTGACCGCGCCCGCGGACGCGTGGACGGTGGCCTGGCTGGTCGATCATCGCAAGGAGCTGTCCGGCCGTGAGCCGTTGCTCGCCGCGGACCTGGTGCAACGGGCCCTGGACAGCGAGGCGGCGACCCCGGAGCAGCGTGCCGTGCTGCTTCCCGAGCTGGTGCGGGTGCTGACCAGGCTGGGCAGGAATCCGTTGAAGCTGGCCGAGCAGGCCGTCGACGTGGCGACCGATCCGGTGGACGAGGCCGACATGCGGAAGCTGCTCGGGATGCTGCGCCGGTCGGCGGGCATCGAGGCGGCTTGAGCCGCCGGGCCGCGGCCCCTTGGGCACCGACCGGTGACGGCCGGCCTGGTTACGATCGGTCGGTGCGATGCAGGGACAGGTACGCGACCGAGGCGCTGGCCGCCTACTTGTCGCGCCTGTCGGGGGCGCCGAACCCGGAGGAGCTGGCAGCCGTCGTCGGCACGGCGGTCGAGGCGACCGGGTGCGTGGTCAGCGTCGCCGGCCAGCACTTCCGGTGGGGCCTCGGTGCCGGGCAGTGGGCGCGTTACGACGTGGAGTTCGGGGGAGTGCCGCAGGGGGCGATCTCCCTGTCGCCGGACGACATCGGTCCGCTGTCGACGCTGATCGAAGCGCTCGGCGCGCCCATGCTGGCAGTCCGGCTCGCGGTGGAGACCGAACACTATCGCCGGGCCGGTGACCTCGCGGCCCGCGAACTGCTCGACCACCGCTGGCGAGTCACGGTGGAGATGGAGCAGGAACGCCGCGCGCTGGAGCGCGACCTGCACGACGGCGCCCAGCACCATCTGGTGTCGCTGCGCATGATGATGGCGCTGGCCGAGCATTCCGCCGACGCCATCCACGAGCGGTTGCCCAACCTGCTGACCCGGCTGGACACCGCGGAGCGGGTGCTGATCGACACCGCGGCAGGGGTGCTGCCGCTGGCGCTGGCCTCCGGCGGCCTGGCCGCGGGCCTGGAGGCGGAGCTGGCCGAGCACTCGGACGTGTCGCTGGACATCAGCCAGTTGCGCCGCACGTACTCGTCCGCGGTCGAGGCCGCGGTGTACTTCGCCTGCTTGGAGGCGGTGAACAACGCACACAAGCACGCGCCGGGGGCCACCATCCGGGTCACCGTGCGCGACGGCGCACACGGGCTGGAATTCGCCGTCGCCGACAACGGCCCCGGGTTCACCGACGCGGCACTGAAGTCCGGCCTGCTCAATCTGCGCTCGCGGATCGCCGCGGTCGGTGGGCAGGTGCGCATCGATTCGTCGTCGAACGGGACCACCATCTCCGGCATCGTCCCGTACGGACAGGGCGCGGCGCAGTCCGGATCGGCCTGACCGGGACCGGTCCGTCCGGTGCCTGGACGTGCGGTCCGGGTGACCCGGTTCGTGGTCGTTCGATCGGGCGAGCGCGGACGCCGCCCGTCTGCGGCGCGTCGCAGGGCGACCCGGGTCGGGGTGACGCTGTCCTAGCGGACGCCGCCCGCCCGCGGCGCGTCGTCCGGGTTTCGATCACTGTCGCCTTCCGCGTGGCGTGCTCCACAGCGACCACGGTCACCCGGACGGTTTGTGAACCGTGTGCGTGTCGTGCCCCGTGTGGCCAGGTGAAAGGAGGCGGCGGGTGGACGAGACGAACGGCTCCACGGGGAGTGCTGCGCAAGCCGCTGCTGGTCCTGTCGAGCCCGATGCGCAGCACCCGGCCGAGGCACCAGGGGTGCGGCCGGTGATCCCGGAGAACCTGGCCGTCCCCGGGGCGCACATCCAGCGCATCCCGTGTGGTGTGTGGGTGCGCCGCCCGGGCGGCCGTGACCTGTCCGCCGACGAGCTGCACAGCGAGCCACCGCAGGACGACAGGGTGTTCGTCGTCGTCGGGGCTCCCGCCGAACAGCACCCGTCGCCTCGGGTGGTGGCGAACGTCGTCCGGGCCCTGCCGAAGCAGGTCCGCGAAGTGACCGTGCTGTCGTGGTACGGCGGTCCCGTCCAGGCGGCCGAGGTGGCTCAGGAGCTGAACTCCCCGGTGCGGGCGGTGCACGGTGTGCCGTCCGGCGGATCGATGATCTTCGTCGACGAGCGCGGTGCCGAGCGTTGGCAGCCGTGGGTGGAGGAGAGCCTTTTCGAGCCCGGCAAGTCGCCGAAGGCGCAACGCTGGGTCGCCCCGCCGGGGCTGACGAAGATCGAGATGGCGGCGTACCGGCTGGCCGACGGCTGGCGGCTGGATGTCGTGCCACGCGGGCTGCTGGTGCGGCCGGACTCCGTGCCCGCGCGCGCGGAGTGGCAGGGCGAGACGGGATCGTTCTTCGACGTCCTGGTGGTGTCCGCGCCTGGTACGGACCTGCCTACGGATGTCGTGAAATCTCTGGACGACGTCCTGGACATCGTTCCGCCGGAGGACGTGCCCTGCCTGCGCATCCTGCCGGTCGGTCCCACCGCGGGGCGAGCGCTTGCCTTGAGCAGGCACGCCGTAGTCGTCGGTGAGCCGTTGCCGTGGCCGGAAGGGCTCACCGCGTCCGCGCCGAAGCCGGGCCTGCCGATCGTCTCCGCATCGTCGGAAGGCGAAAGCTCTGCCGATGCCGACGATTCGGCAACCGCTGCCCAAGCCGATGAGCCCGGCGGCCAGGCGTCCGCCGGGCAGGAGCACGAGCCCGCGCCGGACATGCCGGGGTTGCAGGAGGACGAGGCCGGCCAGCCGACGGACCTGGCGGCCGCCGACGACCCGGTGGTGGTCGAGGACGTCGAGGAGTTCGACGAGCAGGACGTCGTGGTCGACCCGGCGGACGAGCATGCCACCGGAGAAGCCCTCGCCGACGAACCAGGGGCCAGCCAGCCCGGCGAACTCGAGAACGCCGACACGGACGACCGCGACGAGTACGACCGCGACGTCCTCGGCCAGGACGACAGCCACGATTCCGGCGAGGGCGACGTCCCCGACGACGAGGAGGCGGAAGCTGCGGACGTCGTGGACGACTCGGCGAACCACCACCCGAAGGACGAGCCGGAGCAGGCGGACGATGCGAAAGGCCAGGCTCGGCCACCGGCCCCGGTCTTCGTGGGTTCCGTGCCGACGGCGTGGAAGCCCCCGTCGGCAACCACGTACGGAGCGATGGCGAAGACCGCCGAGGCGGCGAAGACCCCGAGGGCAGCGATCGTGGCCGAACCGGGACAGCAGGTGAAAGCCGCCGAGGCGGCGAGTGCCCCGGAGGTGGCGATCGTGGCCGAACCCGGACAGCAGGCGAAAGCCGCCGAGGCGGCCACGGCCGGAACGACACCGGCGGGCCGGTCTTCGAGCGCGGCCGCCACAAGCACACCGAAGCAGCCGCAGCAGCCGGTCGGCGGAGCGCAACCACCGCGACCGCTGCCGAAGTGGGACGCCAAGCACCCCGGCGTCATCCTCCCGTCACGGCCGGCTCAGTCGCAGTCGCCTCGGTCAGGTGGTAGCCCGGCGGGGTCACCCGCCCGGCCGCCTGGGTCAGGTGACGGCCCGGCCGAATCACTCGCGACCACCGGCCCGACGCCGGGCGGGAGCTGGGCTGCTCGGGATCCGGACGGCGGAGAGCAGGACAGGCGGGACGAAGCGCAGGAGCAGGCGAAAGAACGCTCCCCGGCCGCAGCGGACCACCTGCCCTCGGGCCGGGTCGCCGTGACCCAGGACGGCCGGGTGATACCGGCACGGCCGATCCTGGTCCGGGTGTCCTTCCGGCCGGCGCCTGCCCCGTTGCCGCCGCCGCCGAAGTCGCGATCCACGGATGGGACCAAAGCCAAGGCGGAATCGTGGTGGCGGAAACGGCTGTTCGCCAAGCGTCGTGGCGACGAGAAGGGGTCACGTCCGGGGAGGGCCACCGGCAAGGCGTCGCCGGTCGCCGTGGCAGCCGGCCTCCACCAGCCATCCGGGCCGGTCACCGGTTCCTTCCCCGTGCCGGCCGGTCCGCCCGGGCCGCCACCCGATGCGTCTCCGATGCCTGCAACCGATGCACCCCTGGCTGCGTCAGGGGCGACTCCGCAAGTACCCGGTCCGTACGCCGGGCAGCTCGGTCCGGGCCTGGCAGCGCAAGCTCCGTGTCCTTCGGGGCAGGTACCGCAGGGGGCAGCGGACCTGAAATCAGGATCGATAGACGGCACGCCGAACGGGCACGGAACGGCCACGACGAATCAACCACCCACGAAACCACCTTCGCCTTCGGCGGCGTCGCAAGCATTCCCTCAGGTGCCGGCACACCCGGAAGCGTCCGGTGCGCCTGAGCCGGGCACTCCGCCGGCCAGCCTGGTGGTGCCGCCGAAGCGGCTCGGCCGTGGCCCCGCGGCCACCGGCCCGCATGGGGCGACGACCACGGACACGCCCGGATCCGCGCGGGCCCGCATGCCAGGGCCGCAGCCCCGGCTCCCCGGCCAGCTGCACCCGCACGCGCCTTCGTCGCTCCGGTCGGTGCAGCGCACGACGAAGGCGCCGGGCCAGCCCGTTCGACCGTGACGGCGCCGGCGACACCGGAACGAACAGACGACGACACGAAAAGCAGGCATTGAGATCGAACCGAGCGAGACACACCGGCACGATGACGATGGCGATGGATGCCCACCACGAATTGCTCGGGCTGGCCGGGCGGGCGCCGGACGGCTGGCTCGCGGTGGCGCGCGACGCGCTGGCGGCGGGGGACATGGCACGGCTCGACGAACTGCGTCAGGCGCTCGACGGACAGCCACAGCAGTCTTCCGCCCACCACTTCATTCCGCAGCTGCGCGGCCACGAGCAAGCCGACCGCGCCGTCGTCGGCGTGGTCAGCGGCATCCCGGGCACCCAGGCCTGCTGGGCGACGATGCGCAACGGCAGGCAACGGCTGTACCTGGTGCAAGCCGACGGACAAGCCGATCTCCCGGCCATCGCCCAGGCGGCGCAGCAGGTGCTGGTCAGCCCGATGGACTCGCCGCGAGTGGAGGTGTTCGCCCCGGACAGTGCGCTGCCGCCGTATCACGAGTCCGCCCTGCGCGCCTCGGACCTGCTGTGGTCGCGCGAGCCGCCACCCCCGATTCGGGTGGCGCGGACGTTCGACGGCTCGCAGCCGTCCGGCCCGTGGTTCAACCCGCACCGCGAGCTGGTCGTCGACCCCGCCCAGCATGCCGCGATGGTGCAGTTCCTGGAGTCCGGCGACGTCGTGCTGCTGGCGGAGAACCGGTTGCCGGACGTGATCGCCGGGCACCGTGACGCCGTCCCGGCCGACCTGTACAGCGACGGCCGGTGGGTGTGGTCGGCCGCGACCACCTACTACTTGAAGCGCTACCAGCTGGCTCCGGAACCCGACCTGGCCGCGCATGCCTTGGCGAACCCGCCGCGCGGGCCGCTGTCACCGCTCGATCGTTTCCACGTCTACTCCGCGCTGTCCCGGCACGACCATCGCCCGCCCGATCCTGGGCGGAACGGCGAAAGCCCCAGCGGCAACTCGGCGCGCGCGGCTTCGCCGCCTGCGAAAGGCAAGTCATCTCGGTGGTGACCACGGCGCATCGCGCTGAGATCAGCAGAATTCGACAGAACGATCCATTTTCCGGACATTGGATCTGTTTGTCGAAAAGGTGTGGTGGAATGAAGGGTCAGGGCGGCCACGACAAGCCTGTGCCCTTCGTCGCACCGGAAAGCCTGCGTCCAGGCGATGCCCTCTGACCTGCTGTGATGTCATCGCTCGGGCAATCGGCCGAGGCGTGGCCGCCGACCCCTCGGCCGATCGGCCGAGGGGTTCCTGGCGCGCTCGAGCTGTTCGACCGAAGTGCCGGCGACGCGATTTCCATACCGTCATCGGCATGACGGAAGCGCAGCTGATCGCACTCGTTTACGGATGTATCGGATTTGTCGTCGTGGCGGCGGTGATGTTGCCCTCGTATGCGCTGGTCGATTACGTCCGGCGCGGCGCAGTCGACCTTCGCCGGATGATTGCGGTCGGTGCCTTCCTCCTGTATTGCTGTCTCGCGGTCGCGGTCGTCGTGTTCCCGCTGCCGGGCCCGACGACGCCGCCGCTGGAACAGACCGTTCAGCTCGTTCCGCTGCAGTGGATCGAGGACGTGGGCACGGAGATGCGCAAGTACGGCTTGGCGCCGACCCTGCTCAATGCGGTGAGCACGCAGACGTTCCAGCAGGCGATGCTGAACGTGGCGCTGTTCGTCCCGCTCGGCATGTTCCTGCGCCTCGTGTGGCGCAAGGGTCTGCGCAGCACCGTGAAGACGGGTGCCCTGGTGTCGTTCACCGTCGAGATCACCCAGCTGACGGCGAACTTCGGTACCGCGCCGATGGTGTACCGCGTCTTCGACGTGGACGACCTGCTGACCAACACGGCTGGAGCGTTCCTCGGGTGGCTCCTGGCCGCGGCGGTGCTTCGCCGGAACCGCAAGGACGCCTTGGCCGACACGCGCCGGATGCTGGTCCCGGCGGCCACCGCTGCGCGTTGACACCTGCGGGAACCGCCGTGTCAGGCGAGGTCGACCAGGCGCTCGGCGGTGGCGGCGAGCGTCTCGTACACCTCCCGATCCTTGCCGCCCGTGGTCGGCAACTGCGCACGGGAACGCCAATAGCGCGCAGAATGCTGCGCCGTCGCACGGACCACTGCCTTGTCCGCGTTCGGGCTCAAGCCCAGCCGCATCCACGGCTCGGGCCCTTCCGCACCGAGCAGCCGCGCCGCCGCGGCCCGCACCTTTTCGCCTGCGGTCCGCAGCAGCGGGGTGTCCTGGGCGGTGAGTTCGACGAGCAAGTCGAGCTCGGCGAACTCGTGCCGCTCGGCACTGACCTGATCCAACGCCCGGCGCAGCTCGTGGTCCGCGGGCAGGCCCTGCACCAGTTCCCGTATCGACACCAAAGCGCGCCGGGCCGCGATGGTCGGCGCTTGGGCTTGCAGCTGCTTGGCTACGTCGGCGACGACGGCCACGTCGTCGGCTTCGATCAGCATCACGCGATGCCGTCCGTACCGAAGCGCCGTCCGGAAGTCCGTGTCCGGCGGCACGAGACAGACGACGGCGTCGACGCGCCCGCGCGGGCCGTCGTCGGCCAGGAACTCCTCGGCCAGGGAGGCGTTCGGCGCCTGGTGGACCTGAATGACGTTGACGTACGGCACCGACGGCAGGGTCGGGTCCTCGCGGGCGGTGCCGAGCACCACCGCGATGCGCGGCAGCTTCGACATGCGTTCGGCCACCGCGAGCCACGCGGCCCGTTCCGGGCCGTAACCGACGTAACGGCGTCCTTGCCTGGCAAGCTCCCACACCTGCCGGAACACCGCGCTAGTCGCGTACTGCGACGGCACGGTGTCCAGGTCGGGGGGCAGGACCTGCTTCGCCAGCGTGATGTCCACGGTGGCGCGGTTACCGGTCATGGCGAACCGCATCGCGCCGCCGAGCACCGCCAGGCGCGCTGCGTCGTGAGCCAGTGCGGAGCGCAGGTCCGCCAGTGACATGTCGTCCATCTCTGCGGTGATGCGCACCTGCAGCGCCTCGTCGCGGCCGAAGACCACGGTGATCGGCGAGGAGCGCGCGGCCGACCGCTCACCCGCGCCGTCGTGGGTCCCCGCGTAGAGGTTCAACACCGCCGCGACGGCGTGATACAGCCCCGACTCGATCTGCCACTCGACGCGCCTGCCGAGGTCGCCGTCGAACCGCACCGGCCGGGGCAGCGTGGCGGCCAGCTCCTCCAGCGCCGCACGCGGCCCGCGGTCCGGCAGCATGGCCGGGTACACGCCGCGCACCGTGGTGCGGAAGCTGTCGATCATCTCGTCCAGCGCGGTGCGGATCTTCGCCAGCTCCTGCATGGCAGGCTCCGGCGGCAGGCCTTCGGCCAGCAAGTCGCGCAAGCGCCACAAGCGCGAGCGGACCTGGTCGAGATCGCGCAACGTGGTCGCGGTGACGGCCTGCACCAGCCGCCGGCGTTCCAGCGCCCGGACCTCCGCGTGGTTGGCGTGCGCGGCGGCCAGCTCGGCCTGCAGCGATTTGGCCCTGGCCGCGGCGCGCTGATGCTGCTCCTGCAGTTGATGCAGGATGCGTGCCGCTCCCGGCCACGACTCCGGCAGCCGCCTGGACTTCCGCATGGCGTGGTCAGCTGCCGTCGATCTTGGATGCGCGCAGGTAGGTCAGCACCGCCAGCACCCGCCGGTGGTGCATCGTCTGGTCGTTGGGCAAGCCGAGCTTGGTGAACACCGACGCGATGTGCTTCTCCACCACCTTGACCGACACGTACAGCTCCTTGGCGATGGCGGTGTTGGACCGGCCCTCGGCCATCAGCCGCAGCACGTCCAGCTCCCGGTCGGTCAGCTTGGCCAGCGGGCTGTCGGTGCGTTCGGACGGGTTCTGCACCAGGCGCTTGGCGAGCACCGGTTCGATGACGATCTCGCCTGCGGCGATCCGGTCCAGGGTGTCGGCCAGCACCTGAACGCCAGCGACGCGTTCCTTGAGCCGGTAGCCGATCCGCTCCGCGCCGATCTCCAGCGCCTTCATCAGATAGTGCGTCTCGGCGTAGTGGGACAACAGCAGCAGCCCGACGTCCGGCTTCGCGGCGCGGATCCGTGCCGCGGTGGTCAGCCCGCCGTCCGGCTCCGGCGGCATGCGGATGTCCAGGATGGCCACGTCGACGTCGGTGGTCGACACGATCCCGTACAGTGCGTCGCCGTCCCCGACGCAGCCGACGACCTCGTGCCCGGCGGCTTCCAGCAGCAGCACCAGGCCCTCGCGGAACAGGGCGCCGTCCTCGGCGATGGCGACCTTCATGGCCGAGCCGCCCCCCACCAGCGCTTGCGCGAACGGCGACATTGCGGGTTCTCGGTGATGCTCACCCGTACCAACCTCCTGCCCCGGACTCGCACCCTGACCACGGTGCCCGGACTGAGCGTATTCAGATGATCACTGACCAAAAGACCCACCCGGGCGCGTGTCTGCGCGGTCAACTCGTACGGCGGCAGATCGAGCTGCAGTTTCAGATCGCGATGGTCGGCGACGGCGCGCAGTGCTGCGCCGAAGTCGGCGCCGCCGAGGACGGGTGGATAGATGCTCTTGCCGACGTCGCGGACGAAGTCCACGACGCGGCACAAGGTGGCACGCAGGGTGCCGATCCTGGCGTGCAGATCGGGGTCGCTCGCGGTGACCGCGACCAGGTCGAGCTGCGCGGCCATCGCGGACATGCCGATCGCGACCTCGTCGTGCAGCCGGCGCTCGAGGTCGTACCGGAAGGCTGCGCTGGCGAGGGTCGGCATGCGCAGCAGCCGTGGCAGACGCCCGGCCTTCGCGGAGAACACCAGTGCGTAACCCGTCACCGGTCAAGCGTGGCGAGAACGGCAAGCGGGCTCAAGGGGGTCATCCCTGCTTTCCTGGGGGATAACCCGACGCTTTGTGCAATCCCGCGATCCGGGTGTGTTGCGCTGGTGGGCCAGGTCTGTGCCCGACCGGACTACCTCTCGCCGGTGTGGTGGATTCGGCCCGGTGCGAAGGCTACATTGTTGTTTGCTTGCGATTGCCTGCACTTTCGTGCGCTTCGAAAGGGTGCGCCATGTGGTTCAGCGTGGGAATCGATCTCGGGACCTCGTTTGCCTGTGCAGCCGTGGGGGGTCCTGGCGGCACCCGGATGATCCCTTTGTCGCCGAACGTGGTGGTTCCCTCCGTGGCGTGCCCTGGGCCGGACGGCACCCTGCTGACCGGGCTGGAAGCGCTCACCGCGGCGCGCGACCCGAGCATGCTGGCCCGCGGGTTCAAGCGGCGCCTCGGTGACCCGTCCCGGCTGGTGCTCGGCGGTTCCTCCTACACCCCGACCGCATTGATGGCCGCGCAGCTGCGCGACGCGCTGCGCACCGTGCACAGGGTGCAGGGCGGCCTGCCGTCGTCGGTGGTGCTGACCTACCCGGCGATCTGGGGCCCGTACCGGCGCGAGCAGTTCGCCGAAGTGCCCAGGATGGCGGGGGTGACCAACTACCGGCTGGCCACCGAGCCGGAAGCGGCCGCGACCCACTACTCCAACGAACGGCGGCTCGGCGAAGGCGCCGTGGTCGCGGTCTACGACCTGGGCGGCGGCACCTTCGACACCACGGTGCTGCGGGTCAGGGGCGGACGGATGGAGATCCTCGGCACGCCCGAGGGCATCGAGCACATGGGCGGCGTCGACTTCGACGAGACGCTGCTGGCCAACGTCGACGAGCGGCTGGACGGTGCGATCAGCGCGCTGGACCTGGAGGACCCGGAGCAGGCGTCCGCGCTGGCCAGGATCCGTGCGATGTGCATCAAGGCCAAGGAGGACCTGTCCATCGAGCCGGACGTGACGCTGTCGGTGCCGCTGCCGTCCGGGCCGCGAGAGGTGACGATCTCCCGGCTGGAGTTCAACGAGATGATCCGGCCGTCGGTGCAGATGACCGCGGACACCCTGCGCCGCACGGTGGCAGGTGCCGGCCTGCAACCGAACGACCTGGCCGCGATCCTGCTCGCCGGCGGCTCGTCCCGGATCCCGCTGGTGTCCCAGCTGATCTCGAAGGAGTTCGGCAGGCCGGTGCGGCTGAGCCTGCACCCGAAGTTCACCGTGGCGCTCGGCGCCGCGGCGATCGCGGCCCAGCAGCAGGTGGAGCCGCAGCCGCCGGTGAGCTCCGGACCGATACCGGTGCTTCCTTCGCCGGCTCCGGCCCCGCAGGCACCGGCGCAACCGCTGGCCACCGGCACGTATCCGGCGCTCGGCGTTGCCGCGCTTCACCAGGCAGGCAAGTCCCCGAAGGCGAGGTTCGCCCGCAACAGGAAGACACGGATGGCGTTGGCCGCGGCAGCCGTCGCCGCGGTCGTCGGCGTCGGCTCCGCCGTGCTGGTGGCGGTGACGCGCTCGCAGGAGCCGGGCTACGCCGCGGCAGGTGCCTACGGCACGGCACTGTCGGTTGGCGCGTCCAGCGTCACTCCCAGCACGGAAACGCCGATGAGCGGCGCGTCCCAGGCACCGTCGAGCGGTCCTTCGAAGGCCTCGGAGGCTCCGGGCACCGCCGAGGCGCAGGTCCCGCAGGCCAAGGCGACGTCGAAGGCCAAGCCGCCCGCGACCAACGGCAGCGCACCGCGGCCCATGGCGGTGTTCGACGGCACCGCGGTGGCGCCGTGGGAGGGCTACATCGGTTCGGCCGACTCGAGCTGGAGCGGCACCGACCTGGTGTCCGGGACGGTCCGGGACGGCGCGATCACCGCGCGCATCGACCAGCACGGCGTGCGGGCCACCTGGAACGGCCGCGGCGCGGCGCAGGTGTATTTCCAGAGCTCGCCGGACCTGAGCAAGGCGCGGGATCTGACCCGGTTCTTCGACTCCGACGGGGCGATCGTGTTCGACGTGGTGGTGCACCGGCCGCCGACCCGGGAGACCACGCTGGAGGTGCACTGCGGCTACCCCTGCCGGACCATGGTGTCCATCGACGGCGTGCTCAAGCGGCTCGAGCAGGGCAGGCAGACCAGGTTGACCGTCCCGTTGGCGTGCTTCAACCGCAACAAGGCGTACCAGCTGAACCAGGAGCGGGTGAACACCGCGTGGCTGGTCTACACCGAAGGGGAGTTGTCGGCCACGTTCTCCAACATCCGCTGGGTGGCCAAGGCAGGCGCGGGCAAGGACGCGATTTCCTGCGACGAGCTCGGCTGATCGGCCGGGCTCGGGCAAGCGGCACCGGTCGCCGGGGTGGGTCCTGCGACCGGGCGGCCGGCGTGCCGTGCGTGCCGTGCGTTCCGGTGAGCACGGTGACGGTTCGGCGGTTCTGTGACCGATCATGAGGAAAGGGGGCCCGGCGGATGCCGGGCCCCCTTTCCGGTGGCTGGTTCGGGCGGGTGGGTCAGAAGGCCGAGAAGCCGAACACCGTGGTCGAGCGGAACTCCTCGCCCGGCCGCAACACCGTGGACGGGAAGTTCGGCTGGTTCGGCGAGTCCGGGAAGTGCTGGGTCTCCAGGCAGAACGCGTCGCCCTGCCGGTAGGAACGGTTGCCGATCCCGGTGAACGTGCCGTCCAGGAAGTTGCCCTGATAGAGCTGGATGCCCGGCTGGTCGGTGGTGACCGTCAGCTTGCGCCCGCTGCGCGGGTCCCACGCCTTGGCCGCCACGCGCATGCCCGAGCCGCGCAGCACGAAGTTGTGGTCGTAGCCCCGTCCGAAGAGCAGCTGCTGGTGGTCGTCCCGGTTGCGTTCCCCGAACCGATGCGGCTTGGTGAAGTCGAACGGCGTCCCCGCGACCGGCACGATCTCCCCGGTGGGGATCAGCGTCTCGTCGACCGGGGTGAACCGATCGGCGTTCAGGTACAGGTACTGGTCGTCGACCGTGCCGCTGCCTTCGCCCGCCAGGTTGAAGTAGGTGTGGTTGGTCAGGTTCAGCACCGTCGCCTTGCCGGACACCGTGGCGTGGTAGTCGACGCGCAACCGGTCCCGCCGGTCGAGCAGGTAGGTGGCCGTCGTGGTCAGCTCACCCGGGAAGCCCATCTCGCCGTCCGGGCTGACGTAGGTGAACTCGACCCCGACCGCGTCCGGCCGCTTGATCACCTTCGCCGACCAGATCCGCTTCTCGAACCCTTCCGGCCCGCCGTGCAGCGCGTTGTCGCCGTCGTTGGTGGGGATCTGGTAGGTCTCGCCGTCGAGGGTGAACCTGCCGCCCGCGATCCGGTTGGCGTATCGGCCGATGGTCGACCCGAAGCTCGGGCTCAGCTCGAGGTAGTCGTCGATGTTGTCGAAGCCGAGGCTGACGTTGGCGAGCCGGCCGCGGCGGTCGGGCACCTCGATGCGCTGCACGGTGGCGCCCCAGTTCAGCATCGACACGGTCATCCGGCCGTTGCCGAAGATGTAGACGTCGACCTGCTCGCCGTCCGGCGTCCTGCCGAACTTCTCCTTGCGGATGGTGAGCTTGCCGTGGCTGGGCTTGGCGCTGGCGCTGCCGCTCATCGCGGACGCCACCGGGACCGTGACGCCGAGCGCGCCCGCCGCGCGCAGCACGTTCCTCCGGTCGACACCTGACATCGTCGCCTCACTTCCTTGTGTCGGGGGATCAGGTTTCCGGCACGGTCACGAAGCCCTTGCTGACCAACCAGTCCAACGCCACCTTCCCGGGGTCCTCACCGTCGATGTCCACGCGCTTGCACAGCTCGATCATCTGATCGTTGGTCATGGCGAGCGCGATCGGCTCGAGCACGTCGCGGATCTGCGGGTGCGCCCGCAGGAACGAGGTGCGCACCGTGACCGCGGCGTTGTACTGCGGGAAGGCGTTCTTGTCGTCCTCCAGCACGCGCAGCCCCAGCCCGGCGATCCGGCCGTCGGTGGTGAAGATCTCGCCGATGGTGCACGTTCCGCCGGCCACCGCGGCGTAGATCGCCCCCGTGCCGAACTGCTTGATCACCGGGTCGCTGAACCCGTACTTCTTCACCGCCGCCGGGAATCCGTCCCGCCGGCTGATGAACTCCGTCTCCAGGCAGAAGACGGCTTCGTCCGGGTTCTTCTTCAGAAACGCGGCCAGGTCGGAGATGGTGCGCAGGTTGTGCTTGCGTCCGTATTCCTCGGTGACGGCGAATCCGTACTGGTCGTTCAGCGGGGAGTACCGCAACCACGTGATGCCGTTCTTCCTGGCGTCCAGCTCGGCGCTGGCCTTGTACTGGGCTTCCTCGCCGCCGGGCACCGGAAGCTCGTGGCCCTCGTAGTTGATCCAGAGCGTGCCGGTGTACTCCCACGAGATGTCAATCTGCCCAGACAGCAACGCCTGCCGGGAGGTGTTGGACCCCTTGATGTCCGAAAGGTCGCGCACGTCTGCCCCCGCGGCCGACAGTGCCAGTTCGGCCAGGTAGGCGAGCAGGATCTGCTCGGTGAAGTCCTTCGAGCCGACGGTGATGGTGACGCCTTCCAGCTCGGGGATGTGCGGGATCTTGCCGGGGGCGACCTCGAACGGCAGTGCGGCGTTGGTGGTCAGGCCGCAGCCGGCCAGCGTCAGCGCCGCCGACACGGCGGCCAGCAGTGCGGTCAGTGCCCTGCGCACGCGCCTCATCGCAGCCCCTTCGGTCCGAGATACCGCTCGGCCACCGCGCCGAGCCAGTCCACCATCAGCGCCAGCGCCACCGCCAGCACCGCGCCGGTGAGCAGCACCGGCAGCCGGTTGAGCTTGTAGCCGGTGTCGATCAGCACGCCGAATCCGCCCGCGTCGACGAACGCGGCGAACGTCGCGGTGCCCACCGCCAGCACCAGCGACGTGCGCAGGCCCGCCAGGATCATCGGCACCGCCAGCGGCAGCTCGATGCGCGCCAGCACCGCGCCCGCCGACATGCCGATGCCGCGCCCGGCGTCGATCAGCGCCGGGTCGACCTCCTGCAGGCCGACCATGGTGTTGCGCAGCACGGGCAGCAACGAGTAGAACGCCAGCGGCAGCACGACCACCCACAGTCCGCCCTCGGCGCCGGTGGCCAAGAAGAACAGCACCAGCACGCCGAGCGCGGGCGCCGCCTGGCCGATGTTGGCGATGCCGATGAAGAGCGGCGCCAGCCGCCGCCATCCCGGCCGGGTGAGCAGGACGCCCAGCGGCACGGCGATCACCACCACCAGCGCGGACACCAGCACCGTGATGAGCATGTGCTCGTAGAGCATCTGCAGCAGCGACGGGCCGTTGAGCGTTTCCCGGTCGGTGGCGTCCAAGTCCTGGCTGAACGCCCACACCAGCACACCGGCGACCAGGATCAGCACCACCGCAGGCTGGGCCAGCAGCCGGATCCGTTCGGCGCGCCGCGAGCTGGACTCGGTGGACAGCTCGAGCGTGGTGGTCATCGCGCCTCCTGCTGCGTCCCGCCGTCCGCACCGGTGCTGTCGCCGCCGTTGTGTTCTTCGCGCAACGTCTGGATGGTCTCGATGACGGTCTCCAGGTGGATCGTGCCCGCGTACTGGCCTTGCGGGCCGGTCACCGGGACCGCTCCGCCCTCGGCGAGCATCGCCTCCAGCGCGTCCTGCAGCGTCGACTGCGTGCTGACCACGTCGCGCAGCGGCTTGCCCGCGGTCGCCAGCGAGGTCGCCCGGGGGAGATCACGGGCGTGCACCCACCGGCACGGCCGCCTTCGCCGGTCCAGCACCAGCGCATACGGGTTGTGCGACCTGGACAGCTTCTCGCGCACCGCTGCCGGGGACTCGTCGATGTCCACGGTCACCGCTTCCTGGCGCAGTTCGACGTCCCGGACGCGCAGCAGCGTGAGCTGCTTGAGCGAGGCGCCCGCACCGACGAAACCGGCGACGGTGTCGTCGGCCGGGTTGGCCAAAATGGCCTCCGGGGTGTCGTACTGCAGGATCTTCGACGCCTCGCCCAGCACCGCGATCTTGTCGCCGAGCTTGACCGCCTCGTCGAAGTCGTGCGTGACGAACACGATCGTCTTGTGCAGCTCGGACTGCAGGCGGAGCAGCTCGTCCTGCAGGTTGCCCCTGGTGATCGGGTCGACCGCGCCGAACGGCTCGTCCATCAGCAGCACCGGCGGGTCGGCCGCCAACGCGCGCGCCACCCCGACTCGCTGCTGCTGGCCGCCGGAGAGCTGCCGTGGGTAGCGGTCGCGGAACGTGCCGACGTCCAGCCCGACCATGTCGAGCAGCTCGTCCACCCGGTCGTCGATCCTCTTCTTGTCCCAGCCGAGCAGCTTCGGTACCACGGCGATGTTCTGCGCCACGGTGAAGTGCGGGAACAGGCCGGCTTGCTGGATGGCGTAGCCGATCTTGCGGCGCAGCCGGTCCGGGTTGAGCGACTGGGTGTCCTCGCCACCGATGCGGATGGTGCCCGACGTGGGCTCGATCAGCCGGTTGATCATCCGCATGGTGGTGGTCTTGCCGCAGCCGGACGGGCCGACCAGGATGACGATCTTGCCCGCCGGGATGGTCATGGTCACGTCGTCCACCGCGGGTGTCTTGCTGCCCGGGTAGCGCTTGGTGACGTTGGTCAAGGTGATCTCCGCGCCGGTCGTGGTGCCGTCGCTTGCCGTGCCGGCGGCGTCGCGCGGCAGCTCCTCCCCGGTGGAAGCGGATGCGGTCACGTCAGTCACGGATGCCCCTCGGTGTGGTGTAGCGGTTGATGAGCAGGTAGATCCCGTCCAGGACGAGCGCGAGGACGACCACGCCGAGCGTGCCCGCCAGCGCCTGGTTGGTGGCGTTGGCGCTGCCGGCGCGGGTCAGCCCGGAGAACACCTCGGAGCCGAGGCCCGGACCCTTGGCGTAGGCGACCACGACGGCGATGCCCATCAGCATCTGCGTGGCCACCCGCATGCCGGCCAGGATGGCCGGCCAGGCCAGCGCGAGTTCGATCTTGGTGAGCACGCTGAACCGGCTCATGCCGATCCCGCGCGCGGCGTCGACGACGGCCGGGTTGACGCCGGACAGCCCGACGATGGTGTTGCGCACGATGGGCAGCAGGCCGTACAGCACCAGGACGGTCATCGACGGCGCCACGCCGAGCCCGAGCACCGGGATCAGCAGGCCGAGCAGCGCGAACGACGGGATCGTCAGCACCGCGCTGGCCAGCGCGGTGGCGACGGCGGACCCGGCGGGGGAGCGGTACACCGCGATGCCGATGCCGACCCCGATCACGGTCGCCAGCAGCGTCGCCTGGACGACCTCGCTGGTGTGCAGCCAAGCCTGCAACGACAGTTTGTCCCAGCGATCGACGACGTATTCCCACAGGTTCACAAACGGCGCCACCTTTCTCCTGCCGTTGGGTGGTCGACAAGTCTAGCCATCCGGTCAATGGATTCCGGGTATTTGCACTGCATGGGCGAGGTAGTGTGGATTGTCCGCTTCTGTACGAAATGAGCGAACCGCAGATGTGATCTTCAGACGGGCTCTGACCAGGGCAAATGTCGTCGTTGATGCCCGTACTCGGGGGTCACTCCGTCGGATGAAATGACGGTGATCGAGCGATCGATTTGATCATTTCTGCCCCCTGAATGTGATCAAACTGTCGCTGATTGCTGGCGGAGGGCACCGGGATATGAGAGGCTGTTTTGTTTGGCCGCCTGGCGGACCGTGCGCGGCGTGCCTTGGTGGTCGGCGCCGGGAATGCGGGGGCGCCAGGCCCGCCGCGGCGGCCGCGGAGGGGATATTCGCCTGCATGCCGGGACGGCGGCCGGATAGGCTGGGTGGCCGATGTCCACCACCTCCGCCGGCAGTGCCGTCACCCCTTCGTCGCTGCGTCGCAGGATCGACCAGCTCGTGCTGCGCGACCGGTACCGGCTGCGCAGGCGCCTGACCAAGGCCAGGGACAAGGCAGCGGGCAAGCGGATACCCGAGGACGTGCTGCTGGAGCTCGCCGCCGACGTCGAAGAGGCGGAACGGCGCCTGGAAGCCCGGCGGGCGGCCGTGCCGAAGGTGACGTATCCGCCGCAGCTGCCGGTCAGCAAGCGGGTGGACGACCTGGCCAAGGCCATCGCGGAGCACCAGGTCGTGGTGGTCGCCGGCGAAACCGGTTCGGGCAAGACCACCCAGCTGCCCAAGATCTGCCTGGACATCGGCCGCGGGGTGCACGGCATGATCGGCCACACCCAGCCGCGGCGGATCGCCGCGCGCACGGTCGCCGAGCGGATCGCCGACGAGCTGGACACCGAGCTGGGCACCACGGTCGGCTGGCAGGTCAGGTTCACCGACCAGGTCAGCGACCAGACGCTGGTCAAGGTGATGACCGACGGCATCCTGCTGGCCGAGATCCAGCGGGACCGGATGCTGCGCGCCTACGACACGATCATCATCGACGAGGCGCACGAGCGCAGCCTCAACATCGACTTCCTGCTCGGCTACCTCAAGCGGCTGCTGCCCAAGCGGCCGGACCTGAAGCTGATCATCACCTCCGCCACCATCGACCCGGAGCGGTTCGCGCAGCACTTCGCCAGTGACGGCAAGCCCGCGCCGATCGTGGAGGTGTCCGGGCGCACGTACCCGGTCGAGGTGCGCTACCGCCCAGTGGTGGACCCCGAGGACCCGGCCACCAAGGACCGCGACCAGATCCAGGCCATCTGCGACGCGGTCCAGGAGCTGCAGGCCGAAGGGCCGGGCGACATCCTGGTCTTCCTGTCCGGTGAGCGGGAGATCCGGGACACCGCGGACGCGCTGCAGGCGATGGACTTGCCCGGCACCGAGATCCTGCCGCTGTACTCCCGGCTGGCCGCAGCCGAGCAGCACCGCGTGTTCCAGCCGCACCGTGGCAGGCGCATCGTGCTGGCCACCAACGTCGCCGAGACGTCGCTGACCGTGCCCGGCATCAAGTACGTGATCGACCCGGGTACGGCGCGCATCTCCCGGTACAGCCACCGGCTCAAGGTCCAGCGGCTGCCCATCGAGCCGATCTCGCAGGCATCGGCCAACCAGCGCAAGGGCCGGTGCGGCCGGACGTCGGACGGCATCTGCATCCGGCTGTACTCGGAGGAGGACTTCGCGTCCCGGCCGGAGTTCACCGACCCGGAGATCCTGCGCACCAACCTGGCGTCGGTGCTGCTCCAGATGGCCGCCGCCGAGCTGGGCGACATCGCCGACTTCCCGTTCATCGACCCGCCGGACCGGCGCCAGGTGGCCGACGGCCTGACCCTGCTGCGGGAACTGGGCGCGCTGGACGGCAACCGGCTCACCCCGATCGGCCGGAAGCTGGCCCGGCTGCCGGTGGACCCGCGGATGGCCAGGATGGTGGTGGAGGCGCACCGCAACGGCTGCCTGCACGAGGTGCTGGTGATCGCCTCGGCGCTGTCCATCCAGGACCCGCGGGAGCGGCCGGCCGAGCACCAGCAGGCGGCGGACGCGCTGCACGCCCGGTTCGCCGACGAGACCTCGGACTTCCTCAGCTACCTCAATCTGTGGGACTACCTGCGCCAGAAGCAGCGTGAGCTGTCGTCGAGCAAGTTCCGCAAGCTGTGCAAGCAGGAGTACCTCAACTACGTGCGGGTGCGCGAGTGGCAGGACCTGTACGCGCAGCTGAAGGAGACCGCCAAGCAGGTCGGCATCACCGCGGGCAAGCGGACCGGCCGGGCGGACTATCAGAGCATCCACACCAGCCTGCTGGCCGGGCTGCTGTCGCACATCGGGCTGAAGGACCCGGAGACGCGCGACTTCCTGGGCGCCCGCAACGCCCGGTTCGCGGTGTTCCCCGGATCGGCGCTGTTCCGCAAGACGCCGCGCTGGGTGGTGGCCGCCGAGCTGGTGGAGACCTCCCGGCTGTGGGGCCGGATCTGCGCCAGGATCGAGCCGGAATGGGTCGAGTCGTTGGCCGGTCACCTGGTCAAACGCCGCTACGCGGAGCCGCACTGGGAGCGCAAACGCGGCGCGGTGATGGCGCTGGAGACGGTGACGCTGTACGGCGTCCCGCTGGTGTCCGGCCGCAAGGTCAACTACGCCAGGATCGATCCCGGGCTGTGCCGCGAGCTGTTCATCCGGCACGCCCTGGTGGAGGGCGACTGGGACACCCACCACGAGTTCTTCCACGCCAACCGCAAGCGGCTGGAGGAAGCCGAGGAGCTCGAGCACCGGGCGCGGCGGCGCGACATCCTGGTCGACGACCAGGCGCTGTTCGAGTTCTACGACGCGCGCATCCCGGACCACGTGGTCTCGGCTCAGCACTTCGACTCGTGGTGGAAGAAGGAGCGCAAGCGGCGGCCGCGGCTGCTGGACTTCGACCCGGAGATGCTGGTCACCGACGCCGCAGCCGACATCAGTGACGACGACTATCCCGAGCAGTGGCGGCAGGGCGAGCTGGAGCTGCCGCTGACGTACCAGTTCGAGCCGGGCTCCGACGCCGACGGGGTGACCGTGCATCTGCCGCTCGAGGCGCTCAACCAGGTCGACGAGCGCGGCTTCGAGTGGCTGGTGCCCGGAATGCGGCACGAGTTGATCACCGCATTGATCAAGACGTTGCCCAAGCAGCTGCGGCGGCAGCTGGTACCCGCCCCGGACACCGCCATGGCCGTGCAGGAGCTGTTGCAGGAGCGACAGGACCAACCGCTGCTGAAGGCGCTCAGCGACGCGTTGTGGAAGCTCAGGGGCGTCGACGTCCCGGTCGATGCGTGGGATCTCACCGCGTTGCCCGACCACCTGCGGATGACCTTCCGCGTGGTGGACGGCAAGGGGCGCACCCTCGGCGAAAGCAAGGACCTCGGCCAGCTGCGGCAGCGCCTGGCCCCCAAGGTGAAGTCGGCCATTGCGCGGGCGGCCGAGAAGATCGAACGGCGCGGCGTGACGTCGTGGGATTTCGGCGATCTGCCGCAGGAGTTCACCGCCAACGCCGGCGGCTCGACCGTGCAGGGGTACCCGGCGCTGACCGACGCCGGGGATGCCGTCGACGTGCGGGTCTACCCGACGGTCGGCGAGCAGCGCGCGGCCATGCGGCGGGGCACCCGGAAGCTGGTGTTGCTGTCGGTGCCGTCGCCGAAGAAGATGCTCCGCCACGCGCTGACCACCCGGGAGAAGCTGCAGCTGGCGCAGAATCCGCACGGCAGCGTGGCCGGGCTGCTCGACGACTGCATCGCGTGTGCCGCCGACCACCTGATCGCCGGCGCGGGCGGGCCGGCGTGGGACGCGGACGGTTTCGCCGCGCTCGTCCAGGCGGTCCGCGCCGGGCTGGGGCCGACGCTTGTCGAAACCGTCGAACGGGTACGGCGTGTGCTCGTCGCCTGGCACGACGTCCGGTCGGCGCGCGAAGCCATGCGGGGCTTCGACGAAGCCATGGCCGACATCGACGAGCAGGTGGCAGGGCTGGTCTACGACGGGTTCGTCGCCGACACCGGGTTCGAGCGGCTGCCCGACGTCGAACGGTACCTGCGGGCGGTGCAGCGCAGGCTGGAGAAGCTGCCCAGGGACGGCCTGCGGGATGCGGAGCGGATGCGCGTGGTGCGCGAGCTGACCGACGAATACCGTGCCCTGCTTGCCGAGGTGCCACCAGGGCACGACGTGCCCGCCGAGCTGGCCAAGGTGCGGTGGATGCTGGAGGAACTGCGGGTCAGCTTCTTCGCCCAGACGCTGGGCACCGCGTATCCGGTCTCGGAGAAGCGGATCCTCCGCGCCCTCGACGCGATCGCGGGATAGCGCACGGTCTGCCGTGCGAGACGGCGTCGCGCGGTGCTGCTTCGCCGGTTGCCGACGTGGACGCTGTGGTCGGCGACGGTGCCACCGCGGCGTTCTTCGCGCGCGGTCCCGGGGCTGAGCTGGCGACGTCCAACAGCGTGGATCGGGCTTCCGAGTGGCGCGGGCACCACGTTCGCGGCCCGGATGGAGTATCAGCGGCGGTGTCGACTGCTCAGCGGGCGAGAACGCCGACCGGATGGATTGGCCGCTGATCTCTATTCGCTCCGCACAACGCTCGTTACGCTCCGCGGCGAGGGAGTGGAGGTGGCGACGGTGCTGCTGGACGTGGCGAAGTCGGTGACGAGCAAGGCGGCCACCACGGTGCGCAGCCTGTGGGTGATGAAGCGGGCCGGCTTGGTGGGGCGGCCGGACGAGGGCATCCGCTCGCTGCTGACCATGCACAAGTACGGGCCGTTCGCCGGTGTGCTCGCGGTCGGCGCACGGAAGAACCCGCACGCGGTGGCGCTGGTCGACGAGGCGGGACCGCTCACCTACACCGAGTTGGACCGCCGCTCGAACGCGCTGGCGCGGGCCTGGGCCGAGCGTGGCGTCGGCCCGGGCACGGTGATCGGCGCCTTGTGCCGTGATCATCGCGGGTTGGTGACGGTCATGGCCGCCTCCGGCAAGGCGGGGGCGAAGCTGCTGCTGCTCAACACCGGCTTCGGCAAGCAGCAACTGGCCGACGTGATGCGGCGGGAAGGCGCCGTCAAGCTGGTCTACGACCAGGAGTTCACGCGGCTGCTGGAAGCTGTCGACGGAGACGTCGAGCGCTACCTGGCGTGGGCCGACGACCCGGCGGCGGTCCCCGACGGTGTGCTCGACATGGAGCAGCTGATCGCCGAGACGTCCGCCGATCCGATGCCGACCCCACCGCGTCCGGGGAGCTTCATCCTGCTCACCAGCGGTACGACCGGGACGCCCAAGGGGGCTCCGCGGGAGAAGACGTCGCCGATAGCCAGCGCGCAGTTCTTGGACCGTATCCCGCTCCGGCCGCAGCAGTCGATGTTCATGGCCGCGCCCGCGTTCCACGGCACCGGGCTGGCGCAGCTGTTGCTCGCCCTGGCCTTGGGCAACAAGGTCGTGATGCGGCGACGGTTCGACGCGGAAGCCACATTGCGTGCGGTCGCCGAGCACCGGTGCCACGTGCTCGTGGTGGTGCCCACGATGTTGCAGCGCATCCTGGACCTGCCGGCCGACGTGCGCCGGCGGTACGACACCTCGTCGTTGGAGATCATCTTTTCCGCCGGGTCGGCGATCCCGGTCGACGTCGTCGAGCGCACGTTCGACACCTTCGGTGACGTCCTCTACAACCTGTACGGCTCCACCGAAGTCGCAGTCGCCACCGTCGCCACGCCGGACGAGCTCAGGCGGGATCCGCGTACCGCGGGACGGCCGCCGGTCGGCTGCTCGGTGCGCATCTACGATCACCACGGCAAGCCGATCACCGAGCCGGGCAAGGTCGGCCGCATCTTCGTGGGCAGCATCCTGTCGTTCAAGGGCTACACCGGGGGAGCGAACAAAGAGGTCGTCGACGGGTTGCTGGCCACGGGGGACATGGGCTACTTCGACGAGTCCGGACAGCTGTTCGTGGTGGGGCGAGACGACGACATGATCGTCTCCGGCGGGGAGAACGTGTATCCGCTCGAGGTGGAGAACCTGCTCTCCAGCCGCCCGGACGTGCTGGAGGCCGCGGTGGTCGGCGTGGACGACGAGGAGTTCGGTCAGCGGCTTCGCGCCTACGTCGTGCTGGCCGACGGGCACCCCGGGGACGAGGCCAAGGCGGACGAGCTGCGCCGGTACGTCAAGGACAATCTGGCCAGGTACAAAGTCCCGCGTGACGTGATATTCCTGGACGAGCTGCCCAGAAACGCGACCGGAAAACTGCTGCGTAAGCAGCTGGCCGCCCGGTGAGCGGGACGGAATCCGGTCGGTCGGCAATTACGAAATGCGATCACCGCGCTGCCGCGGCGTGGTATAGCGCATTGAATGCGGTTGCGCTACCGACGATCGTCGGGTGATGCGCAGTAGCCGAATGTCGTTTTCGCGGTGCCGCTTCCGGACGGCAGGCGATGCGGCCCGGGGAAGGCACCCCGGGCCGGAATCGTGGTCGGCTCGCCTACGGGGTGACCAGGCCGCCGAACGATTTCGCCTGCGGTGGGGAAGCCGTCCGTTCCGGCTGGCGGCTTGTCGTCCTGCGGGCTTGTGCATTGCGCGCGGCGCGGCCTCGCGGGCGCGGCGGCTCGAGCAGGCGAACCAGAGAACCAGCAGGTCGGCCCAGGATTTCCTCCAGTGCGCGCACCGCCGAGATGGAGCGGGCCCGCTCCGGCTGGCGCTTGCCGGACTGCCAGTACGACAGTGCCGTCACGCTGATCGGGATGCCGCGGTTGCGCAACCGCACCTGAATGCGGTCCAGTCCGAGGCCGCTGGCTTTGATCGCCGCGCGCAGCTCTCGGGAGAACGGTGTGGAGTGGTCATCGGTCGGGGCGTGCTGCCCCTGGATCGGCGACACGGTCATGGAATCTGCCCTCGCTATTCTCGTCACCGGCCGACGGAATGCGCGTCCGAATTGTTCCGGTCGTGCCCCGAAATGCCGGTATTCCCGGTGAGAATGTGGCGTGATTCTGCCACACGGAATCGATTCGCTGGAATCCGATCATGACCCGTCTGGCCTACTACTTCGTTCGGTCCTTGTCCGGCCGCAGCGCGGAACTGTCACGAAAACCGGGCGAGGGGTGGCGTGGCTGGTGCCCGGCGGCGCGCCGAGCCCGGCATCGGCCGCCGTCTTTCGTCGGGACGCAGGCTCCGCTCGTGCCGGGTCAAGAACCGGCGGCGTCCTCGTCGGCGGCGAGAGCGACCACGGTGTGCAGGCTGCCGCGCAGCAGGGCCAGCACCCGTTCCCGCTTCCCGTGGCGGTGCGCCGCCCACTCCAGGCACAGCTGCTCGGCGAACGACAGCCACGCGCCGACAGCCGCCCGCACCATAGGTGCCGGCTGTTCGATACGCAGGCTGAGCAGCAACTGGTCGACCATCCGGGTGCGGGTCTCCTGGGCGATGTCGTGCAGCCAGTCGCCGGGCGCGGTGTGCCGGAACAGGCCGGTGTAGAGCTCGTGCCGCCGTTCGATGAACGACAGGTATCCCTCCAGCACGTCGCTCAGCTCGCTGGGCTCGTCCTTGCCCGCCGGGAAGGCCGAGCGCAGCATGCGCCGGCCGGCGGCGCGCACCACTTCGGCGTAGAAGTCCTGCTTGGTGGGGAAGTAGTGGAACAGCAACGAGCGGGAGATCCCGGCCTCGGCGGCGACCGCGTCGACGGTGATCTCGTGCAGCGGCCGTTCGGTGAGCATGCGCAGCCCGATGCCGATCAGCTGCTTGCGGCGCTCCACGGGGTGCTGCCTCCGCCTGCGCGGTGTGGTGCTCATCGGAAGGCCTCCCGTCGGTGCGCACGCTATTGAGCAATGCTCAATAAGAATGTACCGTGCGGGCATGGACTTCGCACTGTCGCCGCGAGCGGCTGAGCTCCGGCAGAAGGTCGCCGACTTCATCGAGACCGAGATCGCCCCGGTGGAGGACGACTACCTGCGGACGCTGCGCGAGCTGGACGACCCGTGGGTCGAGCTGCCGGTGATCGAACAGCTCAAGCAGAAGGCCCGCGAGCAGGGGTTGTGGAACTTCTTCCTGCCCCCGGCGAAGGCCGGCATCACCGGGTACCCCGGGCTGTCCAACGTGGACTACGCGCCGCTGGCCGAGCTGATGGGGCGGTATCCGTTCGCGCCGGAAGTGTTCAACTGCAACGCACCGGACACCGGCAACGCCGAGGTGCTGGTCCACTACGGCAGCGACGAGCAGCGCGAGCGGTGGTTGAAGCCGCTGCTGGAAGGCCGGATCCGGTCCGCGTTCTGCATGACCGAGCCCGGGGTGGCCTCGTCCGATGCGACCAACATGGCGGCCACCGCGGTGCCGGACGGCGACGAGGTGGTGATCAACGGGCGGAAGTGGTTCTCGTCCGGCATCGGCCACCCGAAGTGCGCATTCGTCATCTTCATGGGCCTGACCGATCCGGACGCGCCCCGGCACGCCAGGCACTCCATGGTGATCGTGCCGCGGGACCACCCCGGCCTGCGGGTGGAGCGCATGCTGCCGGTGTTCGGCTACCTCGACCCGCCGTACGGGCACGGCGAAGTGGTGTTCGACGACGTGCGGGTGCCCAAGGAGAACGTGATCGCCGGGCTCGGCAGGGGATTCGAGATCGCGCAGGGCAGGCTCGGGCCGGGTCGCATCCACCACTGCATGCGCACGATCGGCCTGGCCGAGCGGGCATTGGAAGCGGGGCTGCGGCGCGCCACGTCGCGCACCGCGTTCGGCAAGCAGCTGGCCGACCTGGGCGGCAACCGGGAACGGATCGCCAAGGCGCGCATCGCCATCAACCAGGCGCGGCTGCACGTGCTGCACACCGCGTGGCTGCTGGACACCAAGGGCGCTGCCGGCGCGTTGTCCGAGCTGTCCCAGATCAAGGCCGCGGTGCCCGCGATGGCGCAGGAGGTCATCGACTTCGCCATCCAGCTGCACGGCGCCGCGGGCGTGACCGACGACTTCCCGCTGGCCGCCGCGGCCGCCTGGGCGCGCGCCCTCCGGCTGGCCGACGGGCCGGACGAGGTGCACCTGGGCGTCGTCTCCCGCATGGAGCTGGCCCGGTACCGGCAAGGGGACAAGGCATGACCGTCCGGCAGAACATCCTCATCACCGGGGCCAGCTCCGGCCTCGGTGCGGAAATGGCCAGGCAGTTCGCCGCGAAAGGGCGCAACCTGGCGTTGTGTGCGCGGCGCATCGAGCGGGTCGACGAGCTCGCCGGGCAGCTGCGCCGGGACAACCCGGGCATCCGCGTGGTCACCAGGCAGCTCGACGTGACCGATCACGATGCGGTGTTCGCCGTGTTCCGGGACTTTCGTGCCGAGCTGGGCCGGATCGACCGGGTGATCGCCAACGCGGGCCTCGGCAAGGGACAGCCGCTGGGCACCGGGTACTTCGAGCGGGCGAACAAGCAGACGCTGGAGACCAACGTGCTCGGCCTGCTGGCCCAGTGCGAGGCGGCGATGGAGATCTTCCTCGACCAGCGCGACGGGCACCTGGTGGTGCTGGCGTCCGTGCTGGCCGAGCGCGGCGCCCCGCGCACGCTGACCGCCTACGCGGCGAGCAAGGCGTTCGCGGCCTCGCTGGCCGAAGGCATCCGCCTGCACCATGGGCGGGGCCCGGTGAAGGTGACCACGCTCAAACCCGGCTACATCGAGTCGGAGATGACCGCCCGCGCGCCGAAGAGCCCGCTCATCGTCTCGACCGAGAAGGGCGTGCGGGAGATGGTCGCGGTGATCGAGCGCGAGCCCGCCACCGCGTTCGTGCCGCGGTGGCCGTGGGCGGTGCTCGCCCGGCTGGTGCGCATGGCACCGGATTGGCTGCTGCGGAAGGTGATGTGAGGACGTTTGTGAGGTCGGTGTGACTGTGCAGGACAGGCCAGGGCCGGTACGCGAGGAGGACGCGTTCGATCCGGCAGCGGTGCACGCGTGGCTGTCGGAGCGCCTGGACGGGCTGACCGAGGTGCCCTCGGTACAGCAGTTCCCCGGTGGCGCGTCCAATTTGACCTACCAGCTCGACTACCCGGATCGGTCGCTGATCCTGCGGCGGCCGCCGCGTGGCCACCGCGCCGCGTCCGCCCACGACATGCGCCGGGAGTTCCGGGTGCAGCAGCGCCTGCGCCCGGTGTTCCCGTACGTGCCGAAGGTGCTGGCGTTCTGCGACGACGAGAGCGTCATCGGCGCCGAGTTCTACGTCATGGAGAAGCTCGAGGGCATCATCCTGCGCCGCGATCTCCCGGACGGACTCGAGCTGACCGAACAGCAGGTCCGCGCGCTGTGCCTGCAGGCCATCGACCGCCTGATCGACCTGCACCAGGTCGACGTCGAGGCGGCAGGCCTGGCCGGGCTGGGCAAGGGCCCCGGCTACGTGCGCAGGCAGGTGGAGGGCTGGTGCCGCCGGTACGAGCGGGCACGCACCGCCAACGTGCCGGACTGCGTCGAAGTGATGGGCTGGCTGAACGACAACCAGCCGGAGGACGTCGGAGCGTGCCTGATCCACAACGACTACCGGTTCGACAACCTGGTACTCGACTCGTCGCTGCGGGTCATCGGCGTGCTGGACTGGGAAATGGCCACCGTGGGTGATCCGCTGATGGAGCTGGGCGCCACCCTGGCCTACTGGACCCAGGCCGACGACGACGAGTTCCTGCAGCAGATGCGCAGGCAGCCCACGCACTTGCCGGGCATGCTGACCAGGGACGAAGTGGTGCAGTACTACGCCGAGCGCACCGGACGCCACGACCAGGTCGCCCGGAACTGGACGTTCTACCGGGTGTACGGGGTTTTCCGGCTGGCGGTGATCCTGCAGCAGCTGTACCGCAGGTACGCCGAAGGCGGTACGCACAATCCGATCTACGCCGACATGTGGCAGCACGTGGTGTACGCCGAGCGGTACTGCCGGGAGCTGATCTCCTCCGGTGCGAAGGCGGTGAGCTGATGGGCGCGATCTATCTCGTCCGGCACGGCCAGGCGTCGTTCGGCGCGGCCGACTACGACAAGCTGTCCCCGCTGGGCAAGGAACAGAGCGTCGTCGTGGGGGAGGAGCTGCGGCGCCGCGAGGTGGAGTTCGCCGTGGTGCGCAGCGGCAGCATGGCGCGCCAGCGGGACACGGCCGTCGCGGCGGGCTTCACCCCGGATCAGGACGCCAGGTGGAACGAGTACGACTTCGCCGACGTGTTCGCCTACGCGCCGGAAGAGCCGCAGACCACCGACCAGCGCGCCTACCAGCGGGTGCTGGACCGGGCGCTGCAGGCGTGGGTGGCGGCAGGACCGGGGGACGGCCGGTCCGCGGAGAGCTGGCAGGAGTTCGCCGCCAGAGTCAACGGGGCGCTGGACACCGTGGTCGGCGAGCTCGGTCCTGGCCAGAACGCGCTGGTGTTCACCTCCGGCGGCGTGATCGCCGCGCTCGCCGCCCGCGTGGTCGGGGATCAAGCCGGGCTGTTCTGGGTGTTCAACCGGTTCATGGCCAACGGTGCGATCACCAAGATCATCAGCGGCCGGTCCGGGCTGACCCTGGTGTCGCTGAACGAGCACGGGCACTTCGAGGGACCGCGCAGGCACCTGTTCACGTTCCGGTAGCCGCTGCCTGCGTCCGGTCGCCTGTGCGGTGTCGCCGTGGCGGCACTCCGGTAGAAAAGGGACGTCATGGGGTTTCGCGACGCCAAGCTCGTCCCGCTGACCGGTGAGGGCCCCGAGGACGTCCTCGTCGACGCCGAAGGCTGCGTGTACACCGGGTTGTCCGACGGACGCATCCTGCGGGTCAGCCAGACCGGCCGTGCCGTCGAGACGATCGCCCAGCTCGACGGGCGCGTCTACGGCCTGGAGTTCTACGGCGAGGACGAGCTGCTGGCATGCTGCGGGCCACGCGGGCTGGCGGTCGTGTCGCTCGCCGGTGGCGCCGCGCGCACGCTGGTGGGCGGCGGCGATCTGCGGGCGTGCAACAACGCGGCGGTGGCCGGTGACGGCACGATCTACTTCAGTGATTCGTCCACCCACTTCGACCCGGCCCAGTGGCGCAGAAGCCTGCTGCACCGGGCAGGAACCGGGCGGCTGCTGCGGCGCTGCCCGGACGGCAGGGTGGAGGAGCTGCTCACCGGATTGCATTTCGCCAACGGGGTGGCCCTCGCCCCGGACGAGTCGTTCGTGGTCGTGGCCGAAACGGCGGAGCGCCGGATCACCCGGCTGCGGCTCTCCGGCAGCCGCGCGGGCACCAGCGACGTGTTCGCCGCGAACCTTCCCGGTTATCCGGACAACGCCTCCACCGGATCGGACGGGCTGATCTGGGTCGCGCTGGCCAGCCCCAGGGTGCGGTCGTTCGACGTGCTGCGGCACGCGCCGAAGCCGGTCCGTGACGTCGTGGGCCGGCTGCCGCAGCGACTGCGGATCACGTCGTCGGTGGGGGCGGCCGCCATGGACGAGTCGGGCACCGTGGTGCGGCAGTACCGGGGAAGGATCGCCGGGGTGTCGGTGCTCAGTGCGGTGCGGGAGCGGGACGGCTGGTTGTACTTCGGCAGCCCGATCGGGAGGAACGTCGTGGTCATGCCGTCCGGGCTGACCGGGTGGGCGTGAGGACACATTTCGTGTCCGCCGCTTTGACCCGCCTGCCGGGCGGTGTGGAGACTGGCCGGGTGAGCCTGTCATCGCCAGCCGGATCCGGCCGCCCCACGCTTCGTGCCGACCTGCCGCCGAAACACGAACCACTCGCCTACGTACTGCGCTCGGGTCTGGTCGAGAGCGTGCACTACGGCTCGATGATCGTGCTGGGGCCGGATGGCGACGTGGTGTTCGCGACCGGGGAGCCGGATGCGGTGCACTATCCCCGCTCGGCCATGAAACCGGTACAGGCGGCGGCCATGGTGCGGCTCGGTCTGCGCTTGCCGCCGGACCTGCTGGCGCTGGCCGCGTCCAGCCACTCCGGGGAACGACGGCACGTCGACGGGGTTCGCCGGATCCTGGCCGAGGCCGGGGTCGGTGAGGACGAGCTGCGCAACCCCGCGGACCGCCCGCTCGACCAGGCGGTGCGTGACGCGCACGTGGCGGCCGGGCAACCACCCAGCAGGCTGGTACAGAACTGCTCTGGCAAGCATGCGGCGATGCTGGCCACGGCGCGCGGCAACGACTGGCCGACCGCCGGCTATCTCGACCCTGCGCATCCGCTGCAGCAGGCGATCGCGGCGACGGTCACGGAGCTGGCCGGTGAGCGTCCGGCCCATGTGGCCGTCGACGGCTGCGGAGCGCCGCTGTTCGCCGTCACGCTGCGCGGGCTGGCACGTGCCGCCGCGGCCATCGCCACCGCGCAGCCGCAGACGGCCGAAGCCGCCGTCGCCGAGGCGATCCGCCGTCATCCCGAGATGCTCGGCGGCACCGATCGGTCGGTGACCAGGCTGATCCGGCAGGTGCCGGGGCTGATCGCCAAGGACGGGTACGAAGGCGTGCAGATCGCGGCGCTGCCCGACGGGTCGGCGGTGGCGGTGAAGGTCGCCGACGGCTCACCACGCCCGCGTGACCAGCTCACCGCCGCCGGGCTGGTGCTCTGCGGGGTCGAGCCGAACCGGGTTGCTGGGTTTCTCGCCGACGCGGCCGGTTCCGGCGGTGACGGCGTGCGCCTGGCCGGGACGCTGGCCGAGCGGGTGGCGCCGGTCGTCCAGCGGTCCGGCGTGGTGCAGCCCGGCTGACCGCCCGGCTGGTGCCTGCCTGGCTGGCTTTTCGGTTGGTGTGCTGGTTGTCCGGCGGGCGGCTGTCGGTTGACTGTCCGCCCGCTGCCTGCCCGGCCGGGTCGCCGATCAGCCAGGAAGTTCGCGCAGCCGCCGGGCGGTGTCCTCGGGGCGGACGTCGTTGAGGAACGCGCCCATCAACGTCTCGACGCTGGCCAGGTACTTCAGCTTCTCCGCGGCTCGCCGCGGCGAGACCAGCTCCAGCCGCAAGTAGGCCATGTCCCGGTCGATGGCCACCGGGGCCTGCTGCCAGCCGGCGAGGTAGGGCAGGGGTTGGTCGTAGAGCGCGTCGAGTTTGCGCAGCAGCCGCGGATACAGCGACGCGAAGTCCTGCCGCTCCACCGCGGTGAGCTCGGTCAGGTCGGCCACCTGCCGGTTCGGGTAGACGTGCAGCTCCACCGGCCACCGCGCGGCCTCCGGCACGAAGGCCGTCCAGTGCGTGGTGTGCTCGACGATGCGCACCTCCGCGTCCAGTTCGTTGGCCAACACCTGGGCGAACAGGTTGCTGCCGGTGCGGTGGTAGTGGTTGCGGGCCTGTTCCAGCATCCGCCGGGCCCTGGGCGGCACGAACGGGAACGCGTAGATCTGGCCGTGCGGGTGATGCAGCGTCACCCCGACCTCGACACCCCGGTTCTCGAACGGGAAGACGTGCTCGACACCGGGCTGGGTGGTCAGCTCCGCCGTGCGGTCCGCCCACGCGGCCAGCACCAGCTCCATCCGGTCGTCCGGCAACGAGCCGAGCGATGCGGTGTGGTCGCTGCTGAAGCAGATCACCTCGCAGTGACCGCCGGGCGGGGTGAGCGACGGGAAGCGGTTGTCGAAGACCACGACTTCGTAGTCCTCGGCGGGAATCTCGGTGAGCCTGCCTTCCCGCGAAGGACACAGCGGGCACTCGTCCGCCGCCGGCAGGTGCGTGCGGCCCTGCCGGTGGGTGGCGACCACGACGTACTCGTCCTGCAACACGTCGTGCCGCAGCTGGCTCTGCGCGGACAACGGCGGCAGGTCGCGCTTGTCCTCCGCGGACCGATCGGCGCCGGGCTCGCGGTCGAAGTAGATCAGCTGCCTGCCGTCGGCCAGACGGATCGTGCTCTTGTGCATGTGCCGAACGCTACCCGGCCTCGCGGAACATCACGTGCAGGCCGACGTATCCGTGTTTGCGGCTGCGAAACGCCCCGGGAACCGTGCCGATGATGCGGAAACCCAGCGACTGCCACAGGTGCACCGCGGGGGCGTTGGTCTCCACCACGGCGTTGAACTGAATGCCCCGATAGCCGCTGCGATTGGCCCAATCGATCATGTACTCGCCGAGCGCGCGGCCGATGCCCTTGCCGTGCCGGTCCGGGTCGACCATGAACGAGGCACTGGCGATGTGCGAGCCCGGGCCCGGCCGGTTCGGGTACATGGTCGCCGAGCCCACGATCCGCTGGTCCGGGTCGGTGTCGTCGACCGCGACCACGGTGTGCGCGGGCGGCTCGAGCTGCATCCACAAGCGTTCGGCGCTGTCCTTGTCGATCGCGGGATCGTAGGTGTAGGTCTCTTGTTCGGCGACGATCCGCTGGAAGAACGGCCAGATCGAATCCCAGTCCTCAGGTTCCGCCTGCCTGATCTGCATGGCGCCAGCTTGCCCAGCCGCGTCGCGGGCGGGCAAGCGAATTTCGTCCGGCTTGTCGCACCTGGTCCGACGCGTCGCGGGCCGGCCGGTGCGACGCTTCCGGTCCGCCGCGGTGGCCGGCTGGCAGCCCTCAGCCGAGGGTGGCCAGGATCTCGTCGATGCGGTCGTAGGACTCCTGCATCCCGGATTCCATGCCGGAGGCCAGCACCGCGTCGCGGACCTCGCGCGAGCCGTACTCGCACACGGTGGTCACCGTGGTGCGGCCGTCGTGCTCGTCGAACGTCACCGTGATCACCGCTTCCGGGCTGCCGTCCGCGCCGCCACCGAGCTCGGCGGGCATGTTCAGCCAGCGCTCGGTGTAGACGGCGCGCCGCGGCGGATCGATTTCGCGATACGTGCCGCCGAAGACGACCTCCATGCCGTCCGGGCCGCGCTGGCCGAATCGCCAGGATCCGCCCGGACGGAGGTCGATCTCGGTGATGTGGTTGTCGTACTTCCGCGGCCCCCACCAGTTGCGCACGTGCTCCGGCTTGGTGAAGGCGTCCCACACCAGCTGGCGTGGTGCGTCGAACGTCCGGGTGATGACGATCTGGGTGTCGGCCGGGGTGGTGATGACCGCGCTGCCCGTGGTGCCGCTCATGGGGTGTCTCCTTGGTGCCGGATGCGGTCCAGATAGTCGTCGAGGCGCCGGTAGCTGTCGTCGAAGAACTGCTGGTAGTTACCGACCCAGTCCGCCACCTGACGCAACGGGGCGGCCTGGAGCCGGCACGGCCGCCACTGGGCGTTGCGGCCGCGGGTGATCAACCCGGCACGTTCCAGCACCCTCAGGTGCTTGGAGACCGCGGGCAGGCTCATCTCGAACGGTTCGGCCAGCTCGCCGACGGTGGCCTCGCCCTCGGCCAGCCGCGCCAGGATGGCACGCCGTGTCGGGTCGGCCAATGCCGCGAAAACCACGCTGAGCTGATCGTTCGCCATGGAAACCATCTGGTTAATTAACTGATCGGTTCAATGTACGCCGACGGTGGAGTGCGGTCAAGGGGTGTGCGTCTCCGGCCGGATCGCCCCGGGCGGCCGTGGTCCTGCCGGTCAGGCTGCCGGCAGCTCCTGCGGGTCGAAGCCCATGGCGATCATCATCGCCCGCAGGTGCCCTTCCCACACGTGGTCGATGTCGTTGCGCAGCCAGTTGAAGTGGCCGAACAGCTCCAGCGTGAGGTGGCCTTGCACGGTCACCTGCGCGCCCGCCGTGATCGCGGCCACCTGCGGATCCAGGTGCAGGCCGAGCTTGTCCCAGTGCGCCACCAGGTCCGGGTCGAGATCCGGGGTGTAGGACAGCAAGCTGCGCTCGAGGTCGATCGCACCCGCGGCGACTGCGGAAGCCACCGTGCGCAGTGCCACGCTGAGGTAGCGGAACGCCGCCGCCTGCGTGATCTCCGGTGGGGCCTTGTACCCGGGCAACGGTGTGCCGTAGATCAGGGCGAAGTCCGACGGGTTGGCCAGCGCCCAGCCGCGGAAGCTGTTGGCGTAGGCGCGCCAGCGGCCGACGTGATCGTCCTCGGGAAGCTCGCCCACTGCCGCGCCCACCGCGTCGCCGACGGCGTGGTAGGCGTCCACGCACAAAGCGGTGATCAGGTCGTCGATACCGGAGAAGTACCGGTACAACGCCGACGGCGTGATGTTCATGTCCCTGGCCACTGCGCGCAGCGACAAGCTGGCCGGGCCACCCGCGGCCATCTGCTCGCGGGCGTACATCTTGATCTCGTCGATCGTGGCCTGGCGGAATCGCTCGCGCCGCGACGGGACGCGCTGTGGTGCGCTCTTCGCGGCTTCGGCGCTCGGCATGTCAGGCATCCTTACTCGTCGACGAGAACACCGTCAACTTTTCTGATCGCGTGTTCTTGACGGAGAACAGATTGGTTGACTACTCTCTCCGTCGAGAACAGTGTTCTCTGTCAAGACCAGTGTACAGGGATCCGACGGCAGGGGGAGGGATTCTCGCGGGGGCGGGGCCGCTTCTGGGGGTGGGGCCCCGCCTCCGGCACTGGCCCACCGTGCCCGCACGCCGGGCGGCAAGGGGCGCGCGGGCGCACATCGGTCGGCTACCGTGCTGACGCGAGGGAGCGCGCGGTGCGCAGCCGGCGGGACGGAGGTGCCAAGTGGGTCCCCAGCGTTCCATTCCGCAGTACACGCTGGACGGTGTCCGCGGCGCCGACGTGTCCACGTATCGCTACCGCACCGAGGACGGCCTGGAGCTGAGCCTGCTGCGGTTCTGCCGTCAGCCGTGCGACGACGTGGTGCTGGTGGTGTCCGGCTTGACCACGTCCAGCGACATGTTCATCATGCCGGAGCACCGGAACCTGGTGAGCTTCCTGCTGGACAACGGGTTCACCGACGTCTGGACGGCCGACGTCCGGTTCAGCAACCGGCACCCGTACAACACCCAAGGCAGGCGCGACACGCTGGACGAAGTGGCCCGCTACGACTTCGCCCCGGCGCTGGAGCTGATTGCGCGGACCACGGGCGTGGACGCGGTGCACGTCATCGCCCACTGCCTCGGCTCGACCGCCATCATGATGGCGGTGTTCGGCCAGGTCGACGGGGTGGCCGGGCGCGTGCGCAGCATCGTCGCCAACAGCGTCGGCCTGACCCCGCGGGTGCCGCTGTGGTCCCGGATCAAGTTGGCCGTGGCGCCGGTGATCCTGGAAGATCTGCTGGGGCTGCGCTGGATCGGGCCCAAGTGGAGCGAGCAGCCGCTCTGCTCGCGCGGCGGGTTCATCGCCCGCTTGATCGGCCTGTTCCACCCGGAGTGCGACACGTCGGCCTGCCACATGCTCAGCTTGATGTGGGGAAGCGGTCACCCGGCGCTGTACCGGCACGAGAACCTGCACCCGGTCACCCACGAGCGCAGCGCCGACCTGTACGGCCCGACGGGGTTCTCCTACTACCGGCACGTGGCCAAGATGGTGCGCGCCGGGCAGGCGGTGACCTACGACCGGCGGCGCCACCCGGACCTGCCCGAGGACTACTTCGCCGCGGCCGCCGAGATCCGCACCCCCGTGCTGCTCACCACCGGGACGGCCAATCGCGTCTTCACCGACTCCAACCAGGTGTGCTACGAGCGGCTGGAAGCCGTCGCGCCGGGCCGCCACGAGTTGGAGATCTTCGACGGTTATGGTCACCAGGACGTGTTCATGGGGCGGTACGTCGCGCGCGACGTCTTCCCCAGGATGGTGGACTTCCTCAAGCGTCAGGCGGGCTGATTGCACATGCGGGATCGGTCGGCCGGGCACCGCGCCTTGTCTCATGCCGCGCTGTCCTGGCTGGCGTACGACTGGGAACGGGTAGGCGACCCCACGACACGGCCACGCTGGCCGTTCAAGGTGTATTTGCCGCGCTCCACCGAGGAGGTCGTGCGGGCGGTGCGGGAAGCGGCCGCCGCGGGCGAGCGGCTCATCGTGCGCGGCAGCGGTCATTCCAGCAACGGTCTGGTCACCGCCGAGGGCGGTGCGGTGCTGCTCACCGAGCTGATGGACCGCGTCGTCGAGATCGACGAGCGGGCAGGCACCTGCACGATGCAGGCCGGGGTGCGGCTGGGCGACGTGGACCGGCGGCTGGCCGAGCGCGGACTCGGCCTGAAGGTCGTCGGTGACCACGGGGACCTCACCGCGGGTGGGTTCGCCTCGGTCGGCGGGATCAGCCCGGCGTCGCACCGGTTCGGCTTGTTCGCCGACACGGTGAGCGAACTGGAGTACGTCGACTTCGCCGGCGAGGTCCATCGCTGTGGCCGGACCGACCCGGCGTTCCGGCGCGTCCTCGCCGGCCTGGGACGGCACGGCGTGATCACCGAACTGACCGTCGAGGTGCTGCGGATCGACAAGCGGCGGACGTTGCTGCGCAACGACCGCATCGTCACCGGCAAGCTGCCGGAGTTCCTGGCCAAGGCGGCGGAAATGGTCGTCTCCCCTGGGCAGGCGTGGTACGCCCGGGCGTTCTGGATCGACCTCGGCAAGGCGGGCTGCGGCCAGATCTCGCGGTACCACCCGGCGGCGGAACGGGCGGACAGGGTGGTGCGGAGCCGTCTGGCCCGGGGCTGCCAGCGGGCGATCGGTGCCGCGACGGCGTTCCTGCCGCGGTCCGCCGCGGCGGTCGCCAAGTACGCCGGGGTCGCCGCCATGGTGCTGCCGCCGGTCTACACGACGGCCGACCGGGTCGAGCGGTTCGCGGACGAGCTGGCGGACGCCACGGTCGGTGCGCCCACCCGCATGTTCATCACGATCGCGCCGGCCGAAGCCGCCGCGGAGGTCGCCCGCGGCATGCTCGAGGCGTGCGCGGCAGCCCGCCGAGCGGGTGCGATCGGCCCGCTGACGCTGTACTTCAAGCCGATCCGGTCCGCCTACCTCAGCGGTGACCGGGACGGCGTCCGCCACGCGGAGATCACCGTGACCGCGACCGTGGACCCGGCGAGAATGACCGAGCGGGTCCTGTCCACCGTCGTCGAGCGGATCGACGACGTCGCGCTTGCGCACGGCGCCTTCCGTTACCTGCACACGCGCACCGGCTCGGATCCGCATCGCCGCAGGCGGCTGGACCCGAATGCGCGCTACGGCGACGAGGAAAGCGGCCCGGAGGCGCGATGGTTGGCTTGACGTTCCGCGAGCGGATGTCCGGTCCGTTCGTGCTCGGGGTCGCCGACGCGGAGCAGGCGGCGGAGCGTGGCCGCCGCACCGGCTGGACCATGACGCTGCACGCCGTCGTGCACATCGCGGACATCCATGCGTTCGTCGGCGCCCAGACCCCACGAGCCGGCATGTCCGGAACCGTGGCGATGCCCGGCGTGCGCGACCCGGTGCCGTTCTCCGACGGTGTGTTCGAGCTGTTTCCGGCCGACGGCACCGCGTTGATGCGCTACCAGGTGCCCTTGACCAGCGCATTCGGCGAGCAGGGCCGGTTCCATCTCGCCGGGGTGAAATGCTGGCGGGACAAACCGATGCTGCGCCGGCTGTGGTCGGACACCACCCGGCTGTCGGTGACGTTGCATCGCGGCAAGGACGCCGGTGCGGACGTCGTCGGGGCGGGGGAGCTGCGGCTGGGGTTGCTCGGCCTGCTGGGCGCGGTCGCTTCGATGCGTGCTGTCGGAGCACGCACGGCAGCGCAGTTCGTCGGGGCGGTGGGCGCGTACGGCTGGCTCTTCGCCCGCAAACTGGCGGCGGCGTACCTTCCTTGACACGCCCCGCCACGTCGGAAATTCGCCGGGAGGTTCACACGATGCGCAGCGCGGCGCCGGAGGAGCGAGCCGACGCGGTGGTGGTCGGCTCCGGGTTCGGAGGATCGGTGTCCGCATACCGGCTGGCCGAAGCCGGGTTGGACGTGGTGCTCCTGGAACGGGGCAAGGCGTATCCGCCCGGCAGCTTCCCGCGTAACCCGCATCAGATGAGCCGGGCCTTCTGGGACCCCACCGAGGGCCTGCAGGGCCTGTTCGACGTGTGGACCTTCCGCGGGTTCGACTCGATCGTCAGCAGCGGGCTGGGCGGTGGCTCGCTGATCTACGCCAACGTGATGATCCGCAAGGACGAGCGCTGGTTCGTGTGCGAGCCGCTGCCCGGCGGTGGCTACGAGAAGTGGCCGGTGGGCCGTGCCGAGCTCGACCCGCACTACGACGCCGTCGAGCGGATGCTCGACGTGACGCCGTATCCGTTCGAGTCTCCCGCATACGCGAGTTCGCGCAAGACGCAGGCGATGCGGGAGGCGGCGGAGAAGCTGGGTCTGGAATGGTCGCTGCCGCCGTTGGCGGTCAGCTTCGCCCCGGCGCCGGGCCAGCCGCCGGCGATCGGCCTGCCGCTGGCCGACCCGCCGTACGGCAACCTGCACGGGGCGCAGCGCAGGTCGTGCCGCCTGTGCGGTGAGTGCAACCTCGGGTGCAACGACGGCGCCAAGAACAGCCTGGACCACACGTATTTGTCCGCGGCCGTGGCGAAAGGGGCGGAGATCCGGCCGCGCTGCGAAGTGCGCACGATCGAGGCATTGGACGGCGGCGGCTACCGCGTCGGCTATGTGGAGCACTTGCCGGAGAACGAGGGGCGCGACGTCGACTGGGACGAGATGCCCCGGCGCAGCATCGTGTGCCGGAAGCTGATCCTGGCCGCGGGCACCTACGGCACGACGTTCCTGCTGCTGCGGAACCGCGCGACGCTGCCCGGCCTCAGCGATGCGCTGGGCACGAAGTTCTCCGGCAACGGCGACCTGCTCACCTTCCTCACGCCCGCCGATGACGACGCGGAGAACGTGCGGCAGTTCGGTGCCACCGAAGGGCCGGTGATCACCAGCGCGTTGCGCGTACCGGATGCCGTCGACTGCGACGACGTGCCGGAGGACTGTCGTGATCGCGGCTTCTACATCCAGGACGGCGGGTACCCCGCGTTCGCCGAGTGGATCGCCGAGACGTCCGGGCCGAAAAGCCTGTGGCGCATCGGGGCCTTCCTGGGCAGGTGGCTGCTCACCGCGCTGAAGCTGGCGCCGGACAACAGCCTGGGCGCCGAGCTGTCCGACTTGCTCGGTGACGGTGTGTTGTCCGCGGGTGCGTTGCCGCTGCTCGGCATGGGCCGGGACGTCCCGGACGGCGTGATGACGCTGGACGGCGACCGGCTCGACGTGCGGTGGAGTTCGGAGACGAGCATGGCGTACTTCGAGCGCCTGCGGTCGACCATGCGGCGGATCGCCGAGGTGTTGGGCACCGGGTTCGTGGACAACCCGATGTGGTTCTTCCGTCGCATCGTCACCGTGCATCCGCTGGGCGGCGCGCCGATCGGTGACCACCCGGGCGAAGCGGTGTGCGACGCCGACGGGGAGGTGTTCGGCCACCCCGGCCTCTACGTCGCGGACGGCGCCGCGATGCCGGGGCCGGTCGGGCCGAACCCGTCGCTGACCATCGCGGCGATGGCCGACCGCATGTGCACCCGGATGCTCGAGCGGGCCGGCAGGCCGGCCTGAGGCCACCTCCGGAGTGGGGGAGGGAACCGCGCGGCCGGAGCCGCCTGAGCGGCACCCGCCCGCTGGACGGCGGGCGGCGGTGCTCGCCGGTGGCATGCCGGGCCCGCGGTGACGGCAGGCCGATCGACCCGCCCGGAGGCGGCGGAGCAGCGTGCGCTACTCCGCCGCGCTCGGCTTGGCGATGCGCCGGCGGAATCCGCGGCGGATCCGTTCCTTGCCGCCCTCGACCAAGCTGTACAGCGTCGGCACCAGGACCAGCGTGAGCAGCGTCGAGGTGAGCAGGCCACCGATCACCACGATGGCCAGTGACTGTGCGATGAATCCGCCGGAGCCGGTCAGGCCGATCGCCATCGGGATCAGCGCGCAGATGGTGGCCACCGCCGTCATCAGGATCGGCCGCAGCCTGCGCCTGCCGCCCGCGATCACCGCATCGCGCACCGACATGCCCTGTGCCCGGTACTGGTTGATCAGGTCGATCAGCACGATGGCGTTGGTCACCACGATGCCGATCAGCATCAGCAACCCGATCATGGCGGGCACGCCGAGCGGGGTGTCGGTCAGGCGCAGCAGCCCGATCGCGCCGGTGGCCGCGAACGGCACCGACACCAGCAGGATCAGCGGCTGCACGAAGCTGCGGAACGTGGCGACCATGATGATGAACACCAGCGCGATGGCGATCAGCATGGCCAGCTGCAGGTCGGCGAAGGCCTCCTGCTGCTCGGCGCTGGTCCCGCCGATCTGGTAGTCGGTGCCGTCCGGCAGGCCCAGCTCCCTCAGCGCCACGGTGATCTCGTTGGTCACCGCGCCGAGGTCGTCGATGTCGGCGGCGGCGGAGATCGTCACCGCCCGTTCGCCGTCCAGCCTGCTGATCTGGGTGGGCCCGTCGACTTCGCGCACCACGGCCAGGTCGGAGAGCCGGACCGGCCCGGCCGCGGTCGGGATCTCCAGCTTCTCGATGTCGGCGATCGTGGCCGGCTTCCGCTGTGCCGACGCCAGGACCAGATCGACGGTGCGGCCGTCGACCGTCACCTCGCCCACCGGGCTGCCGCGGAACGCCTGCGCGACGTACTGGCCGATGGTCGCTTCGGACAGCCCCAGCTCGGCGGCCTTCTCCTTGCGCACCGAGATCTGCACCCGAGGTGCGGCATCGCTCAGGTCGGACGTCACGTCGCGTAGGCCGTCGATGTCGGTCATCACCGCCTCGACCTGCTCGGCCGCCTCGGCCAGCGCTTCGCGGTCGGACCCGGTGACGATGACCTCGACGGCGTTGCCGCCCATCTCCTCGTTGCCGCCGCGGATGCCGACGGTCACGTCGCCGACACCGTCCAGCTCGGCGATCCGCTCCCTGAGCTTGGCCTCCACATCGGGGGTTTCCGCCTCGTCGTCGACCGTCACCGAGAACGTGGCGCGATCGGCGGCGGCACCGATGCCGCCGAGCATCGGGTTGCCCGCCCCGATGTTCGCCTGGTACGAGGCGACCTCGTCGGTCTCGGCCAGCACCCGCTCGATCTTCTTGGCCGCGCGGTCGGTGGTCGCCAGGTCGGTGCCCGCGGGCATGGTCATGCTGACCTGCGTGGTGTCCCGGCCGGTGGAGTCCAGGAAGTTCGTCTTCAGCCCGGGCAGCAGGAGCCCGGTACCGATCAGCACGGCGATGCCGATCAGGATGGTGACCGCGCGGAACCGCGTGGCGAACCTCAGCACCGGGATGTAGGCCCGCTGCAACGGCGAGCGCAGCTCGGCCGCCTCGGCCTGCGAGCGCACCCGCTCGCGTGCTTCCTCGTCGTCTTCCGCCCCTGCCTGCTTGGGCCGCCGGAGGAACCAGTAGGCCAGCACCGGGATGACGGTCAGCGACACCAGCAGCGAGGCGAGCAAGGCGACCGTCACGGTGATGGCGAACGACGAGAACAGCTGGCCGACCAGGCCGGAGACGAACGCGATGGGCAGGAAGACCGCCACCGTGGTGAGTGTCGACGACGTCACCGCGCCGGCGACTTCCCGCACGCCGTTCAGCACCGCGCGATGCTTGGGTTCGCCGTAGCCGAGATGCCGTTTGATGTTCTCCAGCACCACGATGGAGTCGTCGACCACGCGGCCGATGGAGATGGTCAGCCCGCCCAGCGTGAGCATGTTGAGCGAGTAGTCGCCGATCCACAGCGCGATCAGCGCGATGACCACCGACAGCGGGATGGACACCGCGGTGACCAGGGTGGACCGCAGCGACAGCAGGAAGATCATGATCACCAGGACGGCGAAGACCAGGCCGAGGACGCCTTCGGTGGTCAGGTCCTCGATGGAACGCTCGACGTAGGGCGACTGGTCGAACACCACGGTGATCTCGGTGTCGTTGCCGAGCTGTGCGGCGATGTCGTCGATGCGGTCGCGCACCTCGTGCGAGATCCCCACCGCGTCGCCGTCGGTCACCATGGTGATCGACAGGCCGAGGCTCGGCTTGCCGTTGGTGCGGGTCAGGCTGGTGGCTTCCTCCGGCTCGAGGCGGACCGAGGCGACGTCACCCAGCTTGACCGGCTGCGGCCGGGCCTGACCGGCCGGTCCCTGCTGCCCGGTGGGAGCCTGCTGCCCGGCGCCGGGTGCCTGCTGCGCGGCGGGGTTCTGGCTACCGAGCGTCCCCGCTGGGGCCTGGCCGGCGGGGTTCGGCCCGCCGGCCCCCGGCGCCTGCGCCCCCGGGCCTTGACCCGGCGTGGCCGGGGCGGCCGGTGGCAGGTACAGATTCTCGATGTCGGCGATGCTGGTCAGCTTGCTGCCGACCTGCACGGTGATCGACCGGTTGCCTGCGGTCAGGCTGCCTGCCGGCACCACGACGCCGTTGGCCTGCAGGGTCTGGACGATCGCGGCGGTGGTCAGTCCGCGCTCGGCCAGTTCGTCCGCGTCCGGCTTGATGACCACGCGATCCTCGCGCGCGCCGGTGATGGCGACGTCCGCCACGTCGGGGATCGCCTCCAGCTCGGGGACGGCGATCCGTTCCAGCTTGTCGGCGAGCTTGCGTTGGCCGTCGCCGTTGCTGACGGCCAGCACGAGCACCGGGATGTCGTCGGTGCTGCCCGCGACGACCTGCGGCTCGGCACCCTCCGGCAGCTCGTTCTCCACCTCGGCGACGGCGGCCTTGATGTCGTTCACCAGCTCGTCGGGGTCGTTGCCGTAGTCGAAGGCGACCCGCACGGTGGAGACGTTCTCCGCCGAGACCGACGTCAGTTCCTCGACCGAGTCCAAACTGCGCAGCCGGTTCTCGATCGGCTCGGTGACCTGGTCCTCGACCGTCTCCGGCGGTGCGCCGGGGTAGGGCGTCACCACCGAGACCATCGGCAGGCTCAGCGACGGGAACAGCTGCTGCTTGAGCTGCGGAATGGCGAACACGCCGACGGCGCTGATCACCAGCGAGATCAAGATGACCAGTGCGCGGTTGGCGAGGCTGAGCCTGGTCAACCCGGTCATGGCGAACCCCTTCGGTCGAACGGCGGACGTTCGTTTCGCGTGATGCTAACATTTAGCCTCAGGCGAAATTTTTGCGCGTCGCAGCAGTCGACCGAGGCTGGGAGGGCGCCGTGACGGGGTCGGGCGAGCGGGAGCGACTGGTGACGAGCCTGGCCTGCCTGCAGCGCGATCTGGCCCGGGCGCTGATCCCCGATCATCAGCCGCCGTTCGTCACGTCGTCGCTCACCATGCAGCAGTTACGCCTGGTGGTGCACCTGGCGCTGGACGGGCCCGCGTCCAGTCACGAGCTGGCGGCCAAGTTGCGGGTCGCCATGGGCACGCTCACCGGGATCGTCGACCGGCTGGTGGCGCAGGGGCTGGTGGCGCGCAGGGTGGACCCGGACGATCGCAGGATCCGCCGGGTGGAGCTGACCGACGAAGGGCAGGCGATGGCCGACCGCATGCTGGATGCGGGGGCCGCGCAGTTCCGGCGGGTGCTGGAACGGCTCGACACGGAGACGCTGCGCCAGTTCGAGCAGGTGATGCACTCCCTGATCGCGGCGGCCAGGCAGCTGCGCGACGAGCGAAGCGGGGACCGCGCCGGACCGGTGCGGGAGGGCCGCCGGTGAGGTTTGACTGGGGAGGTGACGGCGCCGGACGAACGGGTGAGGAGCGGCCCGACACGGCGGCCACGCCCTCGCGCGCCCGGCGACCGGATCGATAAACTAACGGGCGTGCGGTCACCGCACGGATGCCTCCGTAGCTCAGCTGGATAGAGCAAGAGCCTTCTAATCTCTTGGTCGCAGGTTCGAGTCCTGCCGGGGGCGCAGAAGACCAGGTGGAACGCACGTGGGCCGATCTCCGAGGAGATCGGCCCACGCTTTACCCCCATCTTTGCCCTCGTCACTCGGGCGCGATGACGTCGAGCGCTGCCGCCGCCGCTCCCCCGACCACTCCGCGGTTCATGTAGACGTCCTGGGTCATGCTCACCTGGGCGTGGCCGAGGTAGTCGGCGATCTGTCGTGCGGTCAGCCCGGCCTCATCGAGGTGGGTGGCGACCAGGTGGCGGAAGGCGTGCGGGTGCAGCCCCTCCCAGGGGGTGCCCTTGACCGCCATCCGGAGCTGCTTGCGGGTGTTGTCCGGATCGCGCAGCGTGCCCGTGGTCGAGGGGAACACCCACGAGCTGGTGCCGGCCGCCGCCCGGCGGCGCAGGACCTCCCCCGCCCAGGCCGGGAGCTTCAGGGTGCGCATCCCGGCGGTGGACTTGGTGTGCGGCTGCACGATCAGCCCGCTGCCCGGCACGCGGATCACCGTGCCCTCGATGCGGATCGTGCCGGCGTCGAGGTCAACCCGGCTCCAGTCCAACGCCAGCAGCTCGCCGATCCGGCAGCCGGTCGCGGCCAGCAGGCCGACGAGGTCGACCAGGTCGTGCTGCCGCTCGGGAGGCAGGGAGCGCAGGTGCTCGCGGAGCTTGGGCAGCTCCTCGGCCGACAGCACCGGCCCGGCCTTCTGCCCGGGGGCCTTCTTGCCGCCGGCGGTGAGCCCCGGGACGTTGCGGATCGGGTTGCTCTTGATGGCCTCGTGCCGAAGCGCCAGGTCGAAGATCCCCGTGAGCACCACCCGGGCGTGCTTGGCGCTGCCCAGCCCCGTGTTGTCCCGGATCGCCCGCAGCACCCGATCCGCGATCCCCACGGTGACCTCACCGACTTGGAGATTGCCGACCGCCGAGGCCAGATCCCGTTCCCACGCCTGGCGGTAGGTCTCCTTGGTGCGCAGTGCCTTGTCTGACTCCTGAAGATCCCGCAGCCACAGCGCCGCCACCGCCGCGACCTTCGACCGGCTGGTGATCTCCTCACTGCTACCAGCCCGGGTACGGTCCCGCAGGGCCTCCTTGAGCCTGTTCTCCGCGTCGGCCTTGCTCCTGCCGATCCGCTCGACTGGGCGTGTCACCCCGTCGTAGTCGCGGTAGTTGGTGCGAGCCCGGACCCGCCTGGGGCCCAGCTTGTACACCCGGATCTTGCCGTGCGTGCCGAGCGGCAGCGGTGGCCGAGGCATCAGCGCACCTCCTTCGGCTCCGGTGGTAGGGCGGCGTCCAGGTAGAGCCGGCCCTGCTCGGTGGCGCCGCGGTTGGGGTAGATGTCGCTGACCCGGTGCACGGTGAGCACCTGGGCCAGCACGGCAGCGGCGCGGGTGAGTTCGGTCGGGGTGCCCATGAGCCGGATCTGCATCAGGCCACCGCCTTCTTGACCTGCTCGGCCACCCACTGCATGACGTCCTCAGGGCGGTACCGCACGTACTTGCCCATCCGGCAGCCGGGTGGCCCGTAGCCTTTGGTGCGCCATTGGTAGAGGGTGTTGACGGGGATGCCGAGGATGTCCGAGAGGTCCTCGACGCTAAGCAGCTTGGGCATGGTCGTTGTCCTTTCGGTGTTTGAGTGCTCGGTGTTGGCGGATGCGGGTGGCGATGGCGGCGGCTAGCTCGCGTTCGGCTTCGTTGGTGTAGCCGACACCGTCGAAGCGCCAGTCGTTGATGACGAGGACGTCGTTGGGGTCGAGTTCGGCGGCTGCGAGGTTGGTGGCCAGTCGCCAGGTTCGGCGGGCGGCGCGAAGTTGGCCGAAGGTGACGGAGTAGCGCCGGGATTTGGTGAGGAAGTGGCCGCGGAAGCCCAGCATGTGTGCCCAGCGGCGCAGGTTGAGATCGGCGTAGTTGTCGAGGCTGCCGAGGTCCCAAGCGGTCTGGATGATGCGCCGGTGGTGGTCGGACACGTCGAGGTAGTCGATGTCTTCTTGGCTGCGGATGGGTCGATCGGCGGCTTCGCTTTTGCCGGTGCCTTTGGTGGCGTATTTGGCGACGTATCCGGCGAGCGCTGCTTCGCTGATCGACCCGTCCGGCCCTTCAACCCGTTGAACGGTGGTGGGGTTGACTCGGCGGATGTCGACCTGTTCGCCCCACGCCAGGTCCAGGGCCTGCCCGTCGGGCCGGTGGGTGGTGATGGTGACCGAGGCGGCGGCTGCTCGGATAGCCGCATCCAGCACGTCGAGGGTGGCCCACTCGGGTGTGGGGTCAGCTGGTCCGTCCGGCCCGTCGAGACGGATGACGGCGTGGAAGTGCACCAGTCCGCGCCGCTGGTATTCGGCGACTTTGCCGTAGGACAAGCGCAGGTACTCGCCAACCTCTCGAACTCGGATGCCGGCGGCTTTGGCGAGTTCGCGGCGCAGCCGCTGGGTGAAGCGCGCCCAGAGCTGGCCGGCATGGGCTTGCCAGAGGACGGCGCCGACGTAGTCGTAGGTGTGGGGGTCGACGGGCGTGCCGATGATCGGGTTTGCCGGGTGGTGGTACTGGCCGCACCCGGTGCAGGGCATCGAGCGGCCCCGACGTGATGTGCGGACGTTGTGCACGGCACCGAACGATGGTGCGGTGAGGGTGACGAAGGCACGGGGTTTGTCGGTGACGCTGGTGGGGATGCCTTTGCTGCCACCAGCCAGCCCGGCGCGGATGAGGTGGAAAGCGTCGGCGGCGTAGCGGTCGGCGCAGGTGGGGCAGACACTTTCCCGGCGGTTGCCGCACGCGACGAAGACGTCGCCCTCCGCGTGGTAGATCGGTGCGCCGGTGGATTTGTGTTCCAGTCGGTGGGTGCCGGTCAGGCGGATGGGTTTGGCGCATCCGCCAACGGATTCGACTTGGTGGCGCCAGTGGATGTAGTCGGCCCGCCGCACACGGGCGGCGATGTGATCATCGAGCGTCAGCATGGGGTGGTGACCTTTCACCGAAGGGGCTGGCCACCCCGCGCATGGATCGGCCGGGGTGACCAGCCGATCCAGACATTCACTTGCGTTTGAGCGGGTGTAGCGCGCACCAGCGGGCAAGCTGGGTCCGTCCTTTTGCGGTGAGCGCTAGGGGCGTGACGGGACGGCGTATCGCCCCGTGCAGACAGGCGAGGGTGTCTCGCTTGCTGCCGCACCGGATGAGCCCGGCCGCGATGAAGTGGTGCACGAGGTCGTCATCGACGGCCTTACGGACTCGGTCGGGCTCGGTGAACACCATGACGAAGTCGGTGTCGTCCAACATCCCGTAGCGACCGTCACGAACCTCGGATAGCACCTCGATGGCCGCGTCGGGTGTGTGCCGCCGAGGCCGTGGTGTGCTCGCGGTGGGGCGCGTCGACGGCTGGGGTGGTATCTGTTGTGCCGTTCCGAATAGAGCGAGCTGTTCGTGGTTCATCGTCGTAGCCCCCTGGCTTGTCGACCGAGGGTGCCGCCGAGTTCGCGTCGGGCAAGGTCGCCCAGGACGAACCCGGTCCCTAGCGCAATCCCCAGCAGGAACAGCGCAACGATGCGGAACTCGCTGCCCGCCCCATAGACGCGGTGCACTGCCCATAGCAGCAGCGCGGTAGGGATGAGCACGCGCAGCCACACCCATGCCCGCCAGAACTTGAATCCGAGACGCCACATGGCTATTCGCTCCCTTCGTTAGTAGGTTGTTCGCCGGTCCCGTCGCAGGCAGGGCATGGCGTGCTCAGGTGCCCTAGCTCGGGGTATGGCTGGTAGAACTCGGCTGGATCGAATCCAGAGCCGCCGCACGCGTCGCACACTCCGTCGGGCAGCTCCGGCGGCTGCTGCGTGGTCCGCATGTCAGGCCGCCCCCCCGCAAGGTGACGACCTCGCCCGGCTGCTCGGCCTGTTGGCCGGGGCGGAGGAACTGGATCAGTTCGTCGATCTCGTCGTCAGAGACGTACGCGGCCCGCACTCGCTGGGGTGCGCGGGTGCGCTGGCGGATGACATAGCCGATTCCGGCGGTGTCCGGGGTGTTGGGAATCTCGTCGGCCAGCGCTCCGCGCTCGCGGGCACCCTCGCCAAGGACCATGTCCACGTGCGAAGCACTCGTTACGCGCAGGCACACTCGCGAGGTGAACAGGTCACGCATCGGCACGATGTCCTTGGAGGGCTCCTGCACGAACCCCCACAAGACATGCCCGGTGGCGCGGCCCTGCGACCCGATCAACGCCATCGGTTTCCGCAGCTCCCGCGCCGAATCCCCGTAGGCGAGCAACGCGCCAAGTTCGTCGGCGATGAGGACGTTCAGCGGCGTTTCCCGGCTCGGGGTGAACGCTCGCTTGCCCTGCTCTGCGGTCGCGTGCTGGACGCGTTCCATGTCCTGTCGAAACGCATGAAACAGATCGACCGCGTCGTCGGTGTTGTTGGCGTAGCCATGAGCCACCGGCTGCAGAGCAGCGAACTCGGTTTGTTTCGGATCGGCCACCCACAGCCGCACGATCCCGTCGCGGATCAGCGGGGCCATCGCGCGCATCTTCGACCACGCAAGGGAGTTCTTACCCGCCCCGGACGCACCCGCGACTAGCTCGTGCTGACCAAGGACCGGCACACGCCAGTCTCCACCTTGCTCGGTCTCTCCCACATACACCGAGGTGAGGTCCACCGCGTCGGGGTCGTGCACCATCTCCGGGGCGTCGATGACCTCGGTGAACGGTTCACGCCGCTCAATGATCAGCGCGATAACCCGGGGTTTGATGCGTTCGATCGCGATGCGCTGAACGTTCAACGCGACCGCCAACTCCGGAAGTTGTTGTTCCCACTGGCGGGCGTGCTGGCCGGGCACGAGCTTGACGTAGACCGTGTCCACGTTCTGGGAGTAGGCGCGGACCCGCAGCACGCGCGGCACCAGCAGCTCACCGGTCTTGCGGTGCTGCCGCACCAGCTCGCAATCCTGCAAAGCGTGCGACCAGCGCGGACCGATGTAGCTGGTCCAGCGGCGGCGCCACCCGCGCAGCAACGGCGCAGCAAGCGTGTCGAAAGTCGCCGGGTGCGCCCGGTACCAGGCGGCCATGCCCAGCACGGCACCGCCGAGGATGCCGCCAGTCGGCGCGTAGCCAAGTTCGATCGTGCTCGCCGCGACCCCGCCCGGTAGCGCGATCGCGCCGGGATGCCGAGCTGCCCAGGCAGCCGCTTTCATCTCCCGGCCCATCCGTCGCTTCGTGGTGGTCGTGGGTTGAGTAGTTGTGCGAAGCATCGGTTGTTGTCCCCTTCTTCCAGTGCGTGGAAAGGGGGGCGACCGGCCCACGCCCCTCATCGCAGAAGGGCTCGGGCCGGTCGCTACCCCAACTCGTGCTGTGTTCACTTGTCGCCGGATAGGCGCTAATTCAGGGCGATGCGGGAGTCCTCCAAACCCACCACCAGCCGCGCCACGGCGATAGCTGTCTCGTCGTGCTGCCTGCGGAAGCCGTGCTTGTTCACCGGCACACCGCGCATCGCGCGCTTCAAACGGCGCATCGACGCCGAGATACCGTCGAGAATTCGGTCCAGCTGAACGGACATCGGTCACAGCCTCCATTCGCGAGAAATTAGTTCTGCCTCGTGGTTCTTCGCGACCTTGCGTAACTCGCTGATCTGGTCCATCGCCTTCTTCTGGAAGGAGCGCAGCTCCTGCGCCGTGCACGCCACCCAGCTGCCCTGGGACTTCTTCCGGTCCAGGCGCTTGATGTGCTGGTCGCACTCAATCAGCGCCAACATCACCTCGTCGGTCGCTGACAAAAAGTCGCGGTAGCGCTCCATCGCTACCTTGTTCACAATCGCGTTAATCACATCGACACCCTTCGTAATCTCAGACCTTGATGAGCCCCTTGGCCGATTCCAGATCGGCCACCAGGAATCGGACAGCGTTACCAACTGCCACCATCGCTTCGCGGTTAACCTCCGCACGCTTCTCGAAATCGATGAGCGCCGAATAGGCGGCGCGAATGATGTTGTCGATGCACTCCATGAGCCCCTACCCCTTCCGTAACACTGTCTGCGCAAACTCCAAACCAGCACAAAATCCGTCGCGATATCCCGCCGGTGCGTGCGCGTCGTTCGCGAACTCCCGTCGAGCGCGCTCGAGGCGCTGGACGTAGCGCCTGCGCAACCGTCGACCATTCACCCTGCTCATCTCTTCGCCTTCTCCTTCCCGCCAGCCGCGATAAGCACTGCGACGCTGGCCGCGATCGTCGCCACCCCTCCCACCGGGGAGGCGACCACAAGCGCCCATAGCAACACGGCAACAATCGGCCAGAACAGCAAATCAACGATCATTTCGACAACCTCCCGAACAGACTGTGGTGAGACCCCAAAATCCCCAAGGAGAACTTGGGAATTAAGGCGCGCCACCACAGCTGGCGCGTGTTTTAGGCATAGATCGGCCCACTCTGGAATTGTCAAACTGCAAATTTGCGCCCTCGCCCGACTCGAAACGGGCCGCCAACCTCACGCGATTTGGGGAGGGCTAGAAGATCCGCTAGGCCGCTTTGCTCGCCTTATCCGCAGCTGACGCAGCGCTACCCGAACCCGCAGGCGGCTTCGTGGCAACGGGACGCGCCGCGGGCTTCAATCCGTCGGCCTTCCACCAGATCCCCGCGTTCGAGATCCGGCCGTCGTCATCTCGCATCTCAAAGGTGTTGATCACCGGGTTGATGAGCTCCACGAACGTCCCCAGATCAAAGCCCTCACCCGGATCACACGGCAGGTTCACCTTGATCTCCTCGCCATCCTTCCGGCGCGGCTGCCCCGGCACGGGCTTCGGCTTCGCCAGCAACATCACCACAAAGGGCTGATCAAGCTCGACATCATTGCGATCCTTCGGCCGATACGGCGAACCGTCCGGGTTCGTCTTACCCTCCGGCTCCCCCGTCACCATGAACGTGTAGCCGCTCGTCACAACCGGGATGTCCCGCATCACTAACCTCCTAGCTTCTGTACAGAACAAGATGCCTTAATTAGACCTCGGTTCTGTACAGAGGTCAAGAGGGTTCTGTACAGACATTGCTAAAGCAAACGTAGAAGAGCGAGAGGACGACGTGCTGAGCACGCCGTCCCCGTCCTAGCTGGTCAGTTTGCTTCTGAGCTGAACTTGTACTCCAACACGTAGGAGCCTGAGTCAAGGATCATCTCGTTAACCTCTACCGGGCTGTTCTCGGCGGTGTAGGCCGTCCGCGCAATCACGATCACAGGCGTTCCCTGCGATAGGCCGAGCGCTCCGACCTCATCCCCGCGCGGCATGCGCGCACGCAACTCCTCCCGGAAGTGGACAGGCTCATGCCCCAGTTCCTTCAGGCGCGCGTACGAGCCACCCGGCCCGGTATCGATCTCTGTAATCCGCGACCCCGCTACCAGGTCAGCCGGGTAGTACGACGTCGCCAGCTGCACCGGCCGCCCCTCGACAAGGTACTTGCGCCGACGGACCGTCACTTTCGCGCCCGACTCCAACTCCAGTACATGAGCAATGTGTGCCGGAGCTTCTTCCTGCGTCACCTGGACGTCGTCGGCGACGGGGCGATCCTTGACATCCGAGCTCCAGATCGAGCGTCCGGCTCCCCACACGGACGTCTTGAGCCGGTCCGGTGACACCCGGCGGATCGGCCTGAACTCGCGAACGTAGGTGCCCGATCCCCGGCGCGCGATGATCAGCCCCTCGTTCTTCAGCACGTCCAGTGCGCGACGAGCGGTCGGCTGCTCCACCCCGTACTGAGCCATCAACTCGTTCTCACCAGGAACCTTGCTGCCCGGAGGAAGCTCACCACCATCAATGCGCGCCCGCAGCTCGTCCGCGATCTCCCGATATCCGTAGCGCCCCTTGCGCGCCTCATCGGCCATCCCGGCTCACCTCCCTCCGGAGCTACTGAAACTCTTCCCACGGTCATCGTTTAGTTCTGTACAGCACAGGCTACTCCTCAGCGCCTCCCACACCGCCACACGGGGCCACAGCCCATCACACCCCCGACCGCAGCCCCGGTCTGCGTGTTCAAACTTTCTCTACTTGTTCAAGGCGGCCCCCTGCGGGGGCCGGGGGCCCCCCCGCGCCGGGGGGGTGGGGGGCAGC